>JAFGGR010000202.1 GCA_016930475.1 Clostridiales bacterium
ACATGACCGATCGCGACAAAAAGCACATCCGCCGCCAAGGTGTATACATGTCCGTCCTTCAATGATTTTAGCATCAAGCCCGTCATCTCGTTCTCTCCGATGATTGCGTCAACGACCGTCCCGGTGATCACTTCGATATTCGGAACCCCGCGTAAGCGCCCGATCATCGCCGCGTCTGCCCGAAAAGCATCGCGCCGGTGAATGAGATATACCTTTTCGCATAAATTGGAAAGGAAAAGTGCGTCGCAGAAGGCGGTGTTTCCTCCGCCAACGACCGCCGCAGTACGGCCTTTGTAGAACGCTCCGTCACACACGGCGCAATAGGATACCCCGTGTCCGATCAATCGTTCCTCATCGGGTAATCCCAGCCGCTTGTGCTTGGCTCCGGTCGCGATGATCACGCTTCGGCAGTCGTATCGGCCATCTTCCGTGATGACGACCTTCTTATCCCCCAGATCTTCGACACCGACGACCCTCTCCAACTCGACTTCCGCGCCGAGCTCCGTCACCTGCGCGAAAAGATTATCAGCGAACTGCATGCCGCTGATGTGCGGCGCGCCCGGATAATTGTCGACAAACGGAGCCGACGTGATCTGGCCGCCGATATTCTCGGCTTCGAACAAGAGAACACTTTTCCCGGCTCTTGCCGCGTAAAGGGCGGCAGTCAACCCTGCGCAACCGCCGCCGATGACGATCAGATCCTTCATGTGTCTATCCCTTTACGAATTGCTTGATGTTCGAAATACTGCTGATGGTCGATACACGTTCATCTTCGACGATCACCAGAGTCGGTGCTTGGCTGACATTGTACTGCTTGCAGGTCGCCGCGTGCTCCTCGGCGTCGATCACGTCATAAAGGACATTATTCGTGTCAAGAATGTGTCTCGCCATTTTGCAGTTCGGGCAGGTCTTGGTCGTAAACAACATCGCCTTCGCCGTCTTCTTTGGCTCGAACCGTAAGCCGGTCACCGCTTCCGACGGGATTTGTTCCACTACGGTCTTCTTCTCGGCGTGGCGTTCTTTCGGATTCAGCACGGACTTTTCGATCTCGTACAGCCTCCGGTCCTTGAATTCCTGCGCCTTTCCGTCATTCCAGTTCTGCACCGGGCGATAGTATCCGGTAATGCGGCTGTAGGTCTCCGTCTTCTTGCCGCATTTCGGGCATTCGAGCGTCTCTCCCGGAAAATAGCCGTGGTCGGAGCAGACCGAATAGGTCGGAGACAACGTATAGTACGGCAAAGTATAATTCTCGGCCACCTTCTTCACAAGAGCCGCCGCCGCACGCCAGTCCGGCATCTTTTCGCCGAGGAAAGCGTGGAAAACCGTGCCGGATGTGTAAAGGGTCTGGAGCCGGTCCTGAATGTCCAACGCCTCGAAAATATCCTCGGTGAAACTGACCGGCAAATGCGAACTGTTCGTGTAGTACGGCACTCCGCTGGCTTCATTGGCCGTAACAATGTCCGGATATTGCTTCTTGTCGTGCTTGGCCAGACGGTATGTGGTCGATTCGGCCGGCGTAGCCTCGAGATTATAGAGATCTCCGTACATCTCCTGATAGTCCGACAACCGGTCGCGCATATGATTCAATGTCTTCTTGGCAAACTCCTGAGTCTGCGGGAAGGTCAAATCTTTGCCGAGCCAATTGGCGTTCAAGCCGACCTCGTTCATGCCGATCAGTCCGATCGTCGAGAAGTGGTTGTCGAAGGTGCCCAAATAACGCTTGGTGTAAGGATACAAGCCCTCCTCCAGAAGCTTGGTGATCATCTGTCTCTTGGTCTTCAAGGACCGTGCGGCAACATCCATCATCTTGTCGAGACGCTTAAAGAAATCTTCCTCGTCCTTCGCCAGATAGGCGATACGCGGCAGGTTGATCGTAACGACACCGACGGATCCCGTACTCTCTCCGCTTCCGAAGAAACCTCCGGACTTTTTCCGGAGTTCGCGGAGATCCAGGCGAAGACGGCAGCACATGCTTCGAACGTCACTGGGCTCCATATCACTGTTGAGGAAGTTCGAAAAATAAGGCGTGCCGTACTTCGAGGTCATCTCAAACAAGAGCCGGTTGTTCTCGGTTTCCGACCAGTCAAATTCCTTCGTGATGGAGTACGTCGGGATCGGATACTGGAAGCCTCTGCCGTTTGCGTCGCCGTTAATCATAATTTCGATAAACGCACGGTTGACCAGATCCATCTCTTTCTGACAATCGCCATAGGTGAAATCCATCTCCTTACCGCCGACGATCGCAGGCTGGTCCTTAAGGTCGTTCGGAACGACCCAGTCGAGGGTGATGTTCGAAAACGGTGCCTGCGTTCCCCATCGGCTCGGCGTATTCACGCCGTAGATAAAGGACTCGATGGCCTTCTTAACCTGATTGAATGTCAGTTGATCCGCCTTCACAAAAGCCGCCAGATAGGTGTCAAAGGAAGAAAATGCCTGTGCGCCGGCCCATTCGTTCTGCATGATCCCCAAAAAGTTGACCATCTGATTGCACAGGGACGCCAGGTGCTTGGCCGGCGAAGAGGTGATCTTTCCGGGAATACCGCCAAGACCGTCCTGGATCAGCTGACGCAGAGACCAGCCTGCGCAATATCCGGTCAGCATCGATAAGTCGTGGATATGCATATCGGCATTGCGGTGTGCTTTGGCGATCTCATCGTCGTAGATCTCGCTGAGCCAGTAGTTCGCGGTGATCGCGCCGGAGTTGCTCAGGATCAAGCCTCCGACGGAATAGGTGACCGTGGAGTTCTCCTTGACGCGCCAGTCGTTGATCTTGACGTAGCTGTCCACCAGTTCTTTATAGTCCAAAAGCGCGGACTTCATGTAGCGCATCTTTTCGCGTTGTTTACGGTAGAGAATATAAGCCTTGGCCACATCCTCGTATCCGCTTCTCTGTAATACGCTCTCGACGCTGTCCTGGATCTCTTCAACGCTGATACGCCCATCCTTGATCTTGGGCGAATAATCCGCGGTCACCTTGAGCGCGAGAAAATCGATAATGTCCGGATTGTACTCCTTGTTCTGTGCCTCGAAAGCCTTCGTGATCGCGGCAGCGATCTTGGACAGCGTGAAGTCCACCGTTTTACCGTCTCTTTTTACAACCTGATACATGATCTCGCCCTCCGTATGTGTCTTGATTGTTAATTCACTGAATCAAATGCCGCGCAGTTTCGCGGTCGGGACATATTCGGCGACTGTCTTCCGGATGGATTCCATCTTCTGCGCGGAGCAGGAGTGGTAACCCTTCCGGATCACGTTGTCCGAATCGGTATAATCCTGTAGAAAGTAATTCTGTGCGCCGCTGATCCATTGCGCCACGTTTCTCATCTTCTCTTCATCGTGCAGTTCGTCCACGACCGTCGTCCTGAACTCGAACGGCACCTTGTCCGACATAAGGATCCGGATGCTCTCCCGAACACCTTCAACGGGAGGATCGTCGATCCCGCATGTATTCGCGTAATCCTCGGGAGTATTCTTGATGTCCATCGCCACATAATCTAAGAGTCCTTCGTCAAGAAGCGCGCGGAGAACATTCGGCAAGGATCCGTTCGTGTCCAATTTGACCTTGAAACCTCGCTCCCTGATCTTCCGTAAAAATTCCGCGATGTCGGATTGAAGCAGCGGCTCGCCGCCGGAAACACAGACGCCGTCCAGCAGGCCGGTCCTTTTGTCGAGAAACGCGAAGAATTCCTCCTCGGAAAGTTCTTCGCCCGTGATCCGTTCCGGCAAAACAAGGGAGGCATTATGACAAAACGGGCAACGAAAATTGCAGCCGCTCGTAAACACCGTACAGGCAACCTGTCCGGGAAAATCGAGCAAAGTCATCTTCATCAACCCTGAAATCTTCATCTTGGTTCCCGTCGGCTCCCTATTTATCAAAAAAACGAGCGAATCTATCTGTTGAGGTGACCTCATTCTAACTAAATATTGTGGTTACGTCAACAGGCAAATACTAGATGTAGTGAAATTGCAACATTTCTCCCCGTGGCTGAAAACGCCCGAAATACGGGGATTTTCGAGAATTTCAGGGAATGATCGCCCCTTTTGTCGAAAAAAAGTCGCACAGCCGATAAAAAAACCGGCCCGCGTGTCGCCGCACGGGTCGGTTTTCAAGAGATCGACTCTTCTCTTATCGCATGAAAAACACGATCGCCAGAAGATGGCAAATCGCGCCGAAGTCGACGAGGAAATGCCAGACCATGTGAGAAAATTTAAATTTCATCGCAAAGGATACGATCCCGGAAATGTAACATGCACCTCCGGCGACGATCAACCAGAACGTGACGGCACTGGCGGTATTCCAAAGGATCGGGATCCAGAAGAATACCATGCACCCCATCAGCAGATAGATCGCCACCGTAAAGATATACGACCGAATGGTCGTGGAAAAGGCGAGCGCTTTGAAAAGGGCGCCTGCGATAACAATCGCCCATTGCGCGAGACAAAGGACCAGCCCCAATGTTCCGCCGATCACAGAAAGACAAATCGGCGTGTAGGTTCCGGCGATCGCGACATAGATCATGATATGGTCAAGCCGGTGCATGATCTCTTTGTGCTTGGTGGACGGAGACATGGAGTGATAGATCGCGGAGGATAAAAACATCAGAAAAACGGAGATGACAAAAACGGATACCCCGAAGGAGTCGAGTGCTTCTTTCCCCTCCGGAGCCAGATTATAGGCCCGAATGGCCGCATAGGGAAGAATTCCCAACATAAAGACCGCCATCACTCCGCGGGTGATGCTGTTGGCGATTTCTTCGCCCAACGACTGGGTTTTCCTGCGAAAACGCGTGACAGCCGCCTTGCCGGACTCAAACCAGGACAATTCCTTCAGGCCTTCTTCAAGAGGATCTCCGGTCTCAGCGGAGGTATCCTCGCGTCCGTTTGCGGTCTCTTTGTCCTGTCTTCCCTCGAGCCATCTTTTCCAGAACGATTTATTGGTTGACATATCGACCTCCCGGCGCTTCTCGTTTTCAATATCGTGTTTCGTCGTTTCCTTTATTGTATTAGACGCCCGATAAATTTACAAGCGGTTTATTGATCCTCTGCATCGGAATCATCGTCGGTCTTTTCTTCTTTCTCTGTCACGCGCACTTCGGACCCATCCGATTCAATGGTGCCGGGCCCGGTATCATATCCCGGTTCCGATAACGAATCGGCTTCCGCCTCCAGATCCGTCAGAGATATATCGAAGTTCTTGTTTTTCGCCTCCGTCACTTTGCCGATCGGATCCGATTGCGTCTCAAGTTGTTCCGAAAGCCCCTCGCTTCGAGATTCTTCATCCCCGGAGGCTTCCCGAAAAGCATCCTCTTCGTCCATCCCGGGTTCGCCGAAATCAGCGGGTCCCGTCTTCTGTTCTCCCGTAAAATCATCCTGTCCCGCCGCCTCCGTCTCTTGAACTTCCCCTTTCGCGGCCTTACGGCTCAGCGGAGACTTCATCTTCGTAACGAAAGCCGCAAATCGATCACGAATTCGATGGGTCGAAGACTCGCCGGCCGCATCTTGAGCCGGTGCGGCTTCGCCGGCCGGTGCGTCAGTAAGGAGAAGCTGATCCGCCAAATAGGCGTTTCTGTAAAAACGAAATATTTGCGTCACGACATAGGATGCGACTAATACGGGGAGCATCCACTTACTGATGTCGATCGCTTTCTCGGGAGGGAAAAGTACGGAAACACCTGCCATCGGAGCGTTGACCAGCTCATACAGCCGACGCATGGCTCCCTCCAGAAGCGACGTGAAAAGGTTCGGATCCGACCCGGGCACGGCCGTTGACAGTTTGGAGATGACCATCTCCGGCAGGTAAGCCAGAAAGGAATACAGAATGCCACCGAAAAAACACGTCAATTTCTTAAAGTATGCGGAAAAGGCGCACAGCACCAACCACATCAAAACAAAGATCACGCTCATGATCCGCTCCGTCACCGAGACGGATCGATAGAAAACCTGTCCGTACGTGAAATAGATCGGAAAAAGCACGACGAACAGAAGTGCGAAAAGCACATAGAAAAGAAATATACTAACGATAATATCTCGTCTCATGGGTCCTCCGCCTTGTCGCGCTACGCCCGTCCTTCAGAACGTCAGCGGAGCATCCGGTAGGCAAGTCACAGCAGGATACTAAGATTGTCGGCGAAATCGGCTCAGCCGTCAATAGATTTGCGCGTCTTCCGTTTTACGGGTGCGGCTTCCCCGTTAAAATGCGCTTCAATGCTCTTATGGCAGGTAAACATGATGATCTGGCGCTCTGCGGAGAGCTCCCGGAGCAGTGAAACAGCGCGTTCCGCCCGCTCGTCGTCATATTGGACCAATGCGTCGTCCAAAAGGATCGGCAGTTTATCTTCCGAGTCGTCGATCAGATCGGCGATCGCCAAACGCAAAGCAAGATAGACCTGATCGACTGTTCCGGCGCTGAAGTAATCCGCCTCGTAGTACATCCCGTCCTGACGGTCCGAGATCTCCACTTTAAAACCCCGGTCAAAACGAAGCGCGGCATAACGGTCTCCGCTCAGACGGGCGAGATATCGACCGGCGATCTCATTCACCCTCGGCGCAAATCGACTCTCCATCTCTTTCGATGCCTCGGCCATCACCTCGATCGCGAGAAGCAGCGTCTGATGATATTCGGCTGCCCGCGCGATGCGTTCAACGGTCGCCCGGATTTTCTCTTCGATCTCCGACGGATCCGAGCATTCGGACGTCAGGCCTTCAGCGATCCCGGAAAGCCTGGACGCTTCCTGACGAAGACGCTCGATCTCCGAGCGGATCCGTTCCTCATCTTTCTTGAGGCGCTCCTCCTCCGCTTCCGCTTCTTTCAGCGATTCCGAAGCCGTTTTGATTTGAACCTCGAGCACGACAAGGTGCTCCTTGATCTCCCGGTGTTCGACGTTGAGGTCCTTCTTTTCGCCGTTCGGGCCTTGTGATTCCGTTTTCAGACGTTCCTCGTCGAGCGCTTCCCTCTTCTCCTCGTTCAGAAGCGATTCGGCTTCCTCACGAATCTTGCGAGTATTGCTTTTGATCGCTTCGAGTCGCTCCTCAATGAAGCCTCTCTTCGTCTCTTTCGCCAGTATCTCGGAACGGGATCGCTCCGAAAACCGATCGTATTCCGTTTCGGTTTCCCGCTCTTTAAGGATCGCCTCGGAGAGTTCCTGCCGGACCTGTCGCAACACCCTCTCGTACTCTGCCCGCCCTTCGGCAACCCGCGCGTTTGTCGCCCGTCGGCGCAAGAACCGGACCACCGCGTACGACAGCGGAATTGCCGCGGGAAGCAAC
>JAFGGR010000203.1 GCA_016930475.1 Clostridiales bacterium
AGGGCACAAGAGTGTCGCGGAAATCATCAAGATGAGCGAGGAAATACTGAACAAACCGGCGATCGTGGGATCGAACGGGATTCCCGCGGAATTCAACGGCTATCCGCACAATACGCTCTCCACGGAAAAAGCCGAGGCGATGGGCGTTGAGTTTGGCGAGCTGGAACCGACGATCCGGGAACTTCTTATGACATATGCGATCGATTTTAAGGAGTAACCGGTTTATTCCGGGTTTGTACATGGGGAGTCCGGGCGGGCTCCCTTTTGCATTCGAATGACAGAGCAATGCCTGTGTTGCCTTTCTTCTGTGGAACTGCTTCGCGAATTGGCGTATAATACCTTCAATTTGAGAAATATCCCCGAAGGGACGGACGGAAATGATATACGACAATATTTTGATGGCGGTCGGACACACGCCGATGATCCGCCTGAGGCAGATGACGGGTCCCAATGACGCTGAGGTCCTCGTGAAGTATGAGGGCTTGAATGTCGGCGGTTCGATCAAAACCCGAACAGCATTAAATATGATCGAGGACGCGGAGCGAAAAGGCCTCATCGGCCCGGATACGATCATCGTCGAACCGACAAGCGGTAATCAGGGCATCGGCCTCGCGTTGGTCGGCGCCGTGAAAGGGTATAGGACCGTGATCGTCATGCCGGATTCCGTAAGCATGGAGCGCAGAAAACTTGTCGAGCATTACGGGGCGGAGGTCGTCATCGTGCACGATGACGGCGATATCGGGAAGTGCATCGAGAAATGCCTTGCGGTCGCCGATCAAATGGCTCGCGACGATCCGAACGTATTTGTTCCCCAGCAATTTATCAATCCGGCGAATCCGAGGGTTCACCGACATCATACCGCCCTCGAGATTTTAGAACAGGTCGCGGGACCGATCCATGGTTATTGCGCCGGGATCGGAACGGGGGGCACGCTTTCGGGTATCGGTGAGGTGCTGAAGGCTCAGAATCCGGATATTCTCATATGGGCGGTCGAACCGGAACACGCAGCGATCCTGGCCGGCGGAAATATCGGAACGCATCTACAGATGGGGATCGGGGACGGGTTGATCCCGGAGAATTTGAATTTGGATATATATGAGAACATCCATGTCGTCACGGACGACGAAGCGATCGGGACGGCCCGCGATCTCGCTCGAAAAGAAGGCTTGCTGTGCGGCATCTCAAGCGGCTCGAACGTCGCGGCCGCATTAGCGATGGCGAAGATGCTCGGCAAGGGCAAGACCGTCGTGACAATCCTGCCGGATACGGCGGAACGGTATTTCAGCACCCCGCTATTCGACTCGACTCCGGCGACGGACAAGGACGCTCCGGGATGTCCGTTGTCTCCGTAAAATATCGATCGTACGCGGCATGCCCACCGGCCTGCGATGACCGGTCATTACTTCAGGAATCGAACAGAGCGCGGATCCGGTCGAGGTTTTTAAGGCACAGTTCATATCCGTGACGATAGTTTTTCTCGATCTGACCTATGTCTTTCTCCAGACTGCCGAGCGGGTGATCCGGTCGTAAGATGACCGCTTTGCCGGCTTCCTCAAGGCGCTCGCAATATACGAGTGTTTCATTATACAGATGATGGCGGTTCTTCAGAAGGTCGACCATCAACGGGTATTTTCGACGGATCAGGTGGATCGTGAAATCATATTCCCGTGCGTAAGCTTTTCGAAAATCAGCGGGCTGTGTGAGGATGATGAGGTTCTTCTTCTGGCCGTCGGCCATCGCTTTTCGGATCGGGATCGAGTCCGCGATCCCGCCGTCATAATAGATGCTGCCCTTCCAGTGGATCGCCGGAAAAGCGCCGGGGATTGCGCAGGTCGCGCGAAGGATCGTATGTTCTTCGTCCATTTCCTTGCAGTCCAGATATTCGGCTTTCCCGGTCAACGCGTTGGTGACGCCCGCCAGGACGGTGCCTTCGTATCGAAGAAAGGCCTCTTTGTCAAAGGGCATCAACTCATTGGGTATCGTTCCGAATACAAAGTCGACGCCGAAGAGGCTTCTGGATTTGAACAGATTGCGCTTGCCGAAATACCGCTTGTCGTTTCGGTACCGTTTCAGAATCTCCAGATTGCGTCCGTGTTGTCTCGAGATGTAAGATACGCCGTTGCTGATGCCGGCCGATACCCCGATGCAATAAGGAAACATAATGTTGTGATCTAAAAGGCAATCCATCGCGCCGGCGCTGAAGATGGGCCGAAGGGTGCCTCCCTCAAGGATCAATCCGGGCATGTTAAACCTCCTTCATCGTCGTCTCATCGGTCCGTGGTTTCGTCGCTCGGTCGATAACCGAATGCAACGAGTTCGCGGGCCAGTCTGGATATTGGAAGTCCGACGACCGTATAATAGTCTCCTTTGATTTCAGAGATCAATAAGGCACCCATATCCTGTATACCATACCCGCCGGCTTTGTCGAGCGGCAGGCCTGTTGCGACATATCTCCCGATCAGAGCTGTCTGGTGATCATCACGCGGGCGGAACGTCACGCTGGTTTTCGATATAAATATCCGTTCGATATCGTCCGAGAGGATCGCAACCGCAGTATAAACGCGGTGCTTTCGGCCGCAAAGGGTCAAAAGCATCTCCTCGGCTTCAGCAGACGAAGAGGGTTTCCCCAGAATGGCTTCCCCGGTAACGACGACCGTATCGGCACCGATGACCAGATGCCCCGGATGATCGGTCAACACATCCCGCGCTTTGCTTTGGGCAAGCGTACGAACGGCTTTTCGGGCGTTTTTATAGATAGAGTCTCCCGAAAGATCCCGATGGATCATTTCCAGAATTTCGTCCTCCCGAATATCCGGCACGGCGACCGTAAAAGTAATGCCGAGACGATCGAGGAGCTCAATACGGCGCGGCGAAGCGCTGGCCAAAATGATCGGGGGAAGGGAATTTCGGCTGTCATTTCGCATTGTAAAACCTGCTTCCGCATTTGCTCTCAAAAAGTCTGTTTTTCAAATTCAATGCGGTTTTTCCCCTTTCTTTTCGCGCGATACATTTGCTGGTCGGCCATGTAGATCAAAGAGTGAAGCGTCGAGTCATCCTTCAAGCCGGCGATACCGAAACTGCATGAGGTCATGATGTCGTTGGCAAAAGGTTCGCCGGTCAACGAGTCGCGAATCCGCTCGACGGTTCGAACCGCATTGATCCGATCCGCGCCCGGTAGTACGACTACGAATTCGTCACCACCCCAACGACAGACGATGTCGTGCGGACTCAAATGCTTGCGAATGCGCGCGGCGGTCTCGATCAGGACTTTATCGCCGATGATGTGACCGTACTTGTCGTTGATCGCTTTTAAATCGTCCAAATCGATAAATACCAACGAAAGCGGCCTCTCATGAGTGCGACTGTGGCGGATCAGCCTTTCTCCTTCATGTTCCAGACGGAGGCGATTGCAGGTTTGAGTCAGGCTGTCGGTCGTGCTGATCGAACGAAGGGATTCCATAGAGGAATAATGACGCAGGCGATATTCTTCAATGCTTCGGGCCCAGAAGGCACAAAGGATCCCGGTGATCATAATATAGACCGCTCCTGCGGTAAAGGTCGGTACGGTCAGATCCGTGATGTGGAATGATGCCGCGAGGAGAAAAACCGCAATGGAGATGAAGGAGACGACCACCATGTTGAACCATCGGTTGGGATACATAAAGATGGCCAGAATAATTACGATCATCCCCATGGCTTGTATCATAAAATCCGGTTCAGGGTAATTCATCAGCACAAACAAAAACACCGAGACACCGAATGCCTCGATCACAGTGAGTATGCGGGAGTAAGCGATAAAATTCCGGAAATGACCGAGAGCCGACACAAACAATAGGACAAGAACGGAAAAAAGGACACGAAAAACGGTAATGATGATCTTTGCCGGAAGGGATCCGATGATCATCCAGTCCGGAATGAGAAGAAGCAGATTGAACACCGCCAGCACGAACGATACATAGCGCTTTTCGCGAAGAGAATTCTTGTAAATATACCGATAGAAAGCCTCATCCGTCGGATGAGTCTTCAGCTCGTCCGGAGTCGGTATTTTATGCTCCGATTCAAATTCGGGTTGAGGCAGTCGATGATCCATTACCGTGTCCTCGACAAAGATCGTAGTTGTGTTATCCATCATTTTGATTATATACATTGGTATGACGAGGTGCGAACATTTTCTCGAAAAGAGGGCAACGGATTTAATATCGTGAATCGCTCGCATACCGAATCGAGCAATGCGATGCCCCAAAGTTCACAACTTGTTATTATATTTGAGCCCTTTCGAGGTGTAAAACGCAAAAAAACATGTTATAATTGTAATCGTTACTAAATTATATCACGAACAAGAAATGAGAGGTGTATCATGGAAAGAAGTGAATACAATGCAATGCCGCTGATCGGAGAAGCGGCCCCGTCGTTTACGGCCGTTACGACACAGGGAGAGATCAATTTTCCGGATGATTACAAGGGAAGTTGGGTCATATTGTTTTCGCACCCGGCAGATTTTACGCCGGTATGCACCACGGAATTTATGACGTTTGCGACGATGGCGGA
>JAFGGR010000204.1 GCA_016930475.1 Clostridiales bacterium
CGACGGGCAAGGTCATAATGCCAGCCGCGGTAGGGGCGGGTGCTTTTGGAAAGAGTCTCAAAAAAGAACCACAAATCGACCGAATGAAAAGTTCCCGGGCGGTCTTCGCCGGGGATCTCCGGTGCGAAACGGTAATAGTAGCAGGGATTCGGGTCGTCGGCTCCGGCCTCGGCGAGTAAAGCGGCTTTGACCGCGCATTCGATCCCGCTTACGGGCGCGTAGCCTTCTTTTCGCTTCGAATGCGCCGCTTCAAAATCGAGAAATCGGGATGCCCTGTCACCGAAAATCGCAAGGGCTTGATCCTTCAGCTGTTCTTCGTCTTGCGCATCGATGCCCGCGACAAACTCATCTTCGGTATTACCGGCCATCACCGGAACACGCGCGCGACGTCCGTTCAAAAAGGCTGAATACGGATCCTCAACACAGAAACGCCCGTCAACGACGACCGCGAAACGCGGATGGTTTTTTGCGTAGTCCGCGTATCGGTCGCGGATGAAAAACACATCCAACTCCCGCGCTTCGGCAAGGGAGCGGACGCCCAGAAATTCAAAAAAATCAATACCGGCCCGCTCGGCTTCCGAAAGTGTTTTCGGGATCACAAAAGGATCATTCATGTACGGGCTTCGGATCATTCCGCTCATCACGACGGCTCTTTGAAAAAGTCCGTTGTTGTCCGGACACGTCATCTGAGACATGACGCTCATCCCGCCGGCCGACTGTCCGGCGATCGTGATCTTCCCGGGGTCCCCGCCGAAAGCCGCGATATTGCGAACGACCCACCGAAGGCCCGCCTGTTGGTCGAGGCTTCCGAAATTGGCGGGTGCGTCCGGTTGAGATCCGGTGATTTCCGGGTGTGCAAGAAAGCCCAGGGCTGCCAGGCGATAATTGACGCTGACCACAACGATGCCGCGCCGCGCGAGACGCTCTCCGTCAAATTCCATCTCGGCGGTATATCCCCACTGAAAGCCCCCGCCGAAAAACCACACCAGAACGGGGAGACGTTCGTCCGCGCTTTTCGCGTTTGTCCAGACATTTAAATACAGGCAATCCTCACTCATGGGAATATCGGGGTCTACGTGCCATTCCCGGCAATAAATATCCGTCCCGAGCCCGGGCGTATCCTGAACGGAGATCGGCGCGAACGCGAACGCATCCCGCACGCCGTCCCAGTCGGCGCACGGCTGAGGAGCCCGCCAACGGTCCTCCCCGATCGGAGGAGCGGCAAACGGGATCCCCTTAAAAGAGGTCACTCTCGGATCCGCCGCGGGAAGTCCGCGGACGGTGCCGTTTTCGATGTTTACGATTCGGAGCATTGAAATTCCTTTGTGTCCCGGATTTCTCTCGTTCACCCGTGCCTTGATCAGACCGGGATCCCTCATAAATTTTCTACATTATATCACGGTTGTACGTACAACTCGACCGCCCGGATGCCGAAAAGAAACGTTTCAACCGATTTTATGCCGATCGACGTTACGAAAAGACAAATAGCAATCAAAATGCGATATAATTAATTTGCTTGATGAAATTACAAATGATTGATCTGAAAACAAGGGAGGATATTCTAATGTTTCGAAAAGAGTTGCGTTTCGGTTCGATGGTTTTGGTCTTTGCTCTTCTGGTCGGATGTATGTCTGCTTGTTCACTCCCGAACCGAACGGCCGATCAGGTCCGGATCGATGAGTTGGAAGAAGAATTGGAAAGGTTGGAAGAGGAACTGGAAAGCGTAAAAGAAGAGCGCGATTCCGATCCGGCACCGACGCAGGAGCCGATCCCGACGCCGACCGTGGAGCCGACTCCTTCACCGACTCCTTCACCGACTCCAAAGGCCGATCGCAAGTATGAGTTAACGGTCTGGTCGTATACCGATGAAATGAAGGCCATGGCGATCGCATTTATGGCGGAATATCCGGAAATCCAAAGCAACTATGTCGAGATTCCGACGGACGGAGGGGAATATAAGAATCAATTATTGGCGAAAGCCAATACGGACGAAGGTCCGGATGTCGTGGCTTTGGAAGCAGGTTTTGTTAAAGAGTTCGTAGACAGGGATGATTTTTTACTGGACATTTCCGATTTAAAACCGTATGCTGATGCGCTCAGGACGCATCAGAACACGATCGATATGGGAACCAACAACGCGACGGGCGAGATTCGCGCCTATTCCTATCAAAATAACATCGGTGTCGTTTTCTATCGAAGAAGCCTGGCCGTCGAATACTTCGGGACCGACGACCCGGCCGAGATCCAAGCGATGATGTCGGATTGGGATAAATACACGGACATGGCGGCCACGATCAAACAAAAATCCGGCGGCAAGACCTTTATGATCTCTTCCGTTGAAGAGTTCCGCTTTGCGTTTTTTCAAAATCGCAACACCCCGTGGATCGTTGACGATACGCTTTTTATCGACCCGATGATCGACGAATTCACTGACATATCAAAGACATTCGGAAATAACGGGTACACAGCAGAGGTGCTTCAATGGTACCAAGAATGGTTTAACGGAATGACTGATTCGCTGATAGACGAGAACAGCCGATCCGTTCAGATATTTTCTTACTTTCTTCCGACGTGGGGTTTGCCTTATGTATTGATGCTGAACGCAAGAAGCACCGCAGGCGACTGGGCTTGTGTCCCCGGACCGATGCCATATGCTTGGGGTGGGACTTGGGTAGGTGTAATGGAAAATGCCCGCGAGCCTGAAATAGCGAAGGAGTTTGTTCGTTTCTGTGCGCTAGACGAGCAAAACCTCACTAATTGGGCGATGGGTGTGTACACGCACAGCTACCTGTCGTCGATCGATCGCGATATGGCGGGTCCCGCCGGTGATGGTGCTCTTTCACAGCCTGCAGGAGACTTTGTTTCCAGTCAGAAGGTCGTGGAAGCGATCACGGCATCATTTGATGATTCAGAATTCAGCAGATTCTTGGGCGGTCAGAATTTTTACGCAGTTTTTGCCGAAGTGGGCCCGAATTGCCGTGCGGACGTTGCTCAGGGCTCCGATGACGCTATCCAGAACTACTTCGTTAATGCACTCCTCGAATACTCATACGAAGGAATCAGCAAAGAAGAAATGATGCAAATGTTCAAAAGTGACGTCGCGGTGTCGTTTCGGAATATCGATGTGGAGTAGGGGAGAACGATGGTTCTTTTCCTAAGGTCGCGGATACGTAAGGTGAGCAGAGGCTAATGGTCGCCGCAATTCGTGCTCTTCTATGAGTTGAAAACGAGCGCGATACGAAATAGAATAAATACGTACACAGAGAATAAAGAGAACCCGAATATCGGAGCCCTCGCTCATAAAGATTCGAATCGTTTTGTATTCACGGACAGAAACGGCACTCCGGCATTCAATCAGAGATGTGCCTCGGGACTTGCCGCTCACTTTGGCGTGATTGGCAAGCAAACGTGGAGGGGTAAATATGGGTATAGAAGAGTTTTTCGGCAAGCTGGCCGAAGCGGTGTTGTTGGTATTGCTCCTGGTCGCCGTATTATCTGTATTTGCAATCGTGGGCCTGGTGCTAATCATCGTTGGGATCGTATTATTGATCAAATGGAAGAAGGCGGGCAAACGCATCGTCGCGCCGATCATACTTTTGGTGATCGGAGGACTTCTTCTGATTCCACTTATCGCGTTGATCATTTCCGGATCGGTCGGCTGCTGAATACGTTAATTTGATTCTCTTCCTATGGAGAGAGTGCTTCAGAGCCGGTCATCATGAGAAAAACATATTAAACGAATCGGTTTCGTGATATTTATATATTTTACGAACTGTACGAATCCTCGGACGGGGCGGAAAATACCTACTAAATCGACCGATTCAGCCTTTTTCGCAGGTAATTATGGCAGTTTGGACCCTCGGCCGGGGCGATAGCGGGTTCGAGGTTCGCTTGTTTATTCAATAGCGAACCACAGAAGTAACATTTCATAAAACGGTGACTCTAGCCGCGACATTCGCACTTTAGGCGAGACCAATCATTCCGGAGGTGATCTTTTATGAAAAACTTATTGACCAAGTCGAGTAAATTACTATGCCTCACGTTGAGTATTGTACTGCTTATTCTGGTACCGGCCGCTTGCGGAGCCTCGCCCTCCGATTCGGAGACAGCGGAACCGACAAGCGAGGGATCGACGACATTATCGACTGCGGCACCGAATCCGACCGAGACGGAGACGCAGGAGTCGACGACGGCTCTCCCGACGCCGATCCCGTTGGTTTTGACGGAACCGTTTGAATCGGCTCCGCCGAACACGACTTATCAACCGATTTCTGACGATCAGACCCGTGCGCCGGGCGTGATCACCCAAGCGGAGTATTCGGTCACGATCCTGACCGATGAACTGGTCCGACCGTGGGCGATCGATGTTTTGCCGGATGGCCGGTTCGTGATCACCGAAAAGGGCGGCACACTCCGTATTATGACGGCGGACGGACCGCTCGGCGAGCCGATCGGCGGCTTCCCGGAAGTGGACGATCGAAGTCAGGGCGGTCTGCTCGACGTCGCGCCCGCGCCGGACTTTTCGAGCAGTCGGATGCTGTATTTCACACTCGCCGAGGCGACCGATCAGGGTTCTCTTACTGCCGTCGGCCGGGGACGTTTGTCCGACGACGAAACAATTGTCGAGAATTTCGAGATCGTTTGGCGCGCGATCCCGTATTATGATAATAGTTCTCATTTCGGCAGTCGCCTGGAATTTGACGGGGAGGGAACCTTTTCGTGACGACCGGCGAACGATCAAGCTTGGCAACGCGCCCGAAGGCGCAGTTGCTCGATAACGGCTACGGTAAGGTCGTGCATATCACACCCGACGGTGATCCCGTGCCCGGAAATCCGTTTCTCGATGATCCCGAAGCGCTTCCGGAGATCTATTCGTACGGGCATCGAAATATTCAGGGACTGGCGATCCAGCCGGAGACCGGAGAAGTATTCATCGCCGAGATGGGGCCGCGCGGCGGCGACGAACTCAATATCATCCGGGCGGGCGGCAATTACGGTTGGCCTGTGATCAGTTACGGCATCGAATATTCCGGCGATCCCATTCCCGGCGGCCTGACGGTAATGGACGGCATGGAGCAACCGGCGTACTACTGGGATCCCGTGCTGGCACCCGCCGGCATGACGTTTTATACCTCCGGCGTGATCTCGGAGTGGCAGGGCAATCTTTTCATCGGCGGTCTGGCGAGCCAACACATTTCCCGACTGGTGCTCGCGAACGGTCGCGTCGTGGCGGAAGAGTGGCTGTTGACCGATGAAGGACAGAGATTCCGGGATGTTTGCGAGGGATCGGACGGTGCGCTCTATTCGGTCACGGACGGCGGGCGGCTGTATAGGATCGGTTGAGCGGTCTGTGCGTCGTCATTTGGTCTTCTGTGTTTCTTGATCGAAAATATGGCGCTAGTTCTCTTCGGGCTTTCGATCGTCCTTCTGTTGGTTGGCGGTGGCTTCGGCTCCGCGTTCCTGGATATTGTTGCCGGTCTGATCGCTCTCGGGATCAGAAAGCCGTTGACGTGGTGGCGTTCTCATCTTCCGAAAAGCCTTGGCGGCATCGCGGCCCGGCTGTGGCCGTGGACGTTGGTTGCTTATCTCGTCTTCTTTTTGACTTCTATCGTTGTTGCGATCTGCGGAATTCCGCTGCTGTGGTTTTTTAGCGCGGACACAACCTACAAGATGTTATTGAATTTGGATCCGATTTCCGATCTGATTTTAATTATTGCTGTACTTACCGCCATCGCATACGATATACAACAACCAAAAGGGATCGATTCGAATACGTAAGCGCGCTAAAGCGAATCAAGGTTCGGGATCAGGAAAATCTAAATAATATGGGCAATTATGATGAATACAACTGCGGAAACGGCCTGCTTCAGCACGCCGCTTCGTGCTCTTAACCCTCATCCCTTCAAATTGACGCCCCGGATGCTCTGGATGCGGATGAGCTTCTCTTTCTGTTTCTTGCCGGTAAGGACCAGCGCCCACTCTTCGTCGACTTCCCGGATCAAGCAATTCGATAACGTTGTGGTCATAATGTAGCCGCTGCTTTCAAGCTTTAGGTCGGCGGTTCGACCGATGCTTTTTTCGAGGATCTCGCGAAGCGAGGTCTTTTCCGTGTGGCCGATGCCGGCTTCCTGGATGATGCGTTTCAGTTCCCGAACTTGCGCGGTCAGGTTGATGCACCAGGTGAAGGCGATCAAGCCCCAAATAAAGCCCAAATATCCCATGGATTCCATAATGATCCCCCCCTTACTTCACGATGCTGATCGATTGGATGGAAGATACCGGTAGGATCTTCGTCACCGTCTTCTTGCTCTTTTGAAACTCAACGCTCATCCACGGGCCGTCGAAATCGACGATCGTACAGACCGCGTTCCCGATCTCGTGATCCGTCTCGAAAACCGTCAGCTTGACTTTTTTGCCCTTGAGTCCGTAGAGAAGGCGGGTGACGGCGCTCTTGCCGGCGGCTCCGGATCGCTGAACGTCATAACTGTTATTTAAAAGATAATCACAGCTGACGCCCAGAAGCTCGGACAATAGGACGACCTTCTCCATTTCCGGGTAGGACAGATCAGACTCCCAGCGGGAGATCGACTGCCGCGTGACCGACATCATGTCGGCGAGCTGTTCCTGAGTCAGGTTTTTTTCTTTTCGCGCATCCGCGATTTTGCTACCGATGCTCATATCGTTTGTACCTCCGTTCTTGATGAGTTTATCATAGGAGATCCCCCGCTCCGGCGCTACCAAGTCCGAGTTTCGCAATGTAACATTTAAATTGCGTTTCGTGTTACATGGGGCTTTTTGTTTATTATAGAGTTTTTTTCTAGTATTACGAAATCACGATTTATTGCTTGTGATCATCTTTATGTTAGGGTGGTCTCCGGGTAACGATACTATGATTCTTTTTTGCATAGAATTGATGGAATTTATGTCTTTACAGGCAAGAAAGAAAGGAGTACAAAACTACTAAAAGATGTAGATGAATGATGTGCTTGATGATGTTGTTATCATGATGAAACGTGGATTTGCTATTATTACGATTCTTGTTCTGATCGTTCTGAGTTCCTCCTGTGAAGTCAGGAGGGGTGCTTCCGGCGAGAGCACAACGAATCATTCCGAAATATCGGTGTCGCAAGACTCAAGTCAACGGGAAACGACTCCGACTGCGACTACTACACAGAAGCCGACCGCTACGCCGACTGTCACGCCCACGCCTGTTGTGCTTCCGGAAAACGTGGATTTTGCCATCGAACCGGTTTTCGATGACGCGAAACCGTTTAATGCTTTCGGGTATGCCGTCGTGGGTATTGAGACGAACGGACAAATGCGCTACGGCATGATCAACGAGGCCGGCGAATTTGTGATCGAGCCGGAGTATGAATCGTACCGTATACCGGATTGGATGAAAATTACGCATCCGGAGATCGATATCGGCTATACCTGGCTTCAAAAGAACGGGCGCTGGGGATTTGTGAATGAAAAATGTGAATGGGTCGTCGAATGCAAATATGACGATTGTCTGCACTTCACGAACATCGGATTTGCAGGAGTGGAGATCGACGAGAAATGGGGCTTTATATCAACTTCGGGAGAGATGATCGTCGAGCCTCAATATGATTTGGTGGAAATGTGCTTCGGAGATGACATTGCCAAAATATGTGTTAACGGACTGTGGGGGCTGATCGATCGTGACGGTAACGTGATTCTTGAGCCTACGAGATCTTACATGCTTACGAACGGCGATTGCTCGGATTACGGCTATTGGAGCTCTTCGGGACATGACATCGTATTGATCGATGAGGGTACCGGGTTGCTTTCCTTTGATGGAGAAGTGCTCGTCGAAAATGCGGAAAATTGGATCTGTTCGATCAGCTCGAACGGCCTCGTTTTTGTTGATTCGAGCACGGACGGAATCGGATATTTTAATACAAAGGGAGATCTTGTGATCCCGCTTCGGGAGAACGAGCGCGGATATGAGTTTGCGGATAACGGACTTGCGATCGTTGAGACCCGATCGGAGGACGGTTCGAGATCCTACCGATATATCGACCGGACCGGTAAAAATGTTTTTCAGAAAGAATTCGAAAAAGCGTACAACTTCGGACCCAACGGGATCGCATTCGTCGTAGAGGACGGGTTTTTAGGATATATCGACCGGAACGGAGATTATGTTGTTGAACCGCAATTTGATACCGGGTGGAGTATGCACTTTGACGCAAACGGCTTCACAGCTGTACTCAAAGACGGGAAATGGGCGATCATGGATGAGACGGGAAAACGAATGACTGACTATATCTACGATGATTGCTGCCGAATATTTGATGATGTGATTCCGGTTTCCGTTTTTGCGATGAGTCTTGACGGGAAATGGGGATTGGTGAATGCGTCCGGGCAAACGATCCTGGAGCATCAATATGATTACATTATTACCTCCGCGCCCCTTAGTATGGAAGGATGGAATCTCATCAATTATACCGACGCCGACCTGGCAATGACTTATAAAGACGGGAAATTCGGGATCATTTCCCTCCGGGGAGAAATCCTGCTGGAAGCCGAAAATGAAATCGATCATACAATCGTTTCCGAAAACGGATATTACATATTCTCATTCAACGGTAAATACGGTTATGTGGATGTTGTAGGGGATTGACCGGAGATCGGCCGGGAGTCAATGACTATCGGATATCTTGCCCGAGCTCCCGTAACAGACGCCTATTTCGGAATCACCGCCGACGAATATTTTGAGCTTGCCCTTTTCGATTCCCTTGATGATGATGACGGCCGCTTCGTTCGACGGGGTGGTCTTGTGTTTGGCGGCGGAATTTTCATCAGCGGCTTTGACTGCTTCCGCTTTCTTCTTTTCGTCTTCCATGGAATTGGTTGAGATGTTGGTTGCGACCGCGCCCACAATTCAAGCAATATTGGTATAGTTCTGCTGTGGAGTTTCCCGCCGCACCTTCGCCCCAAAAGGCAAATTGGTCTACGCGAATAAATCGCAGAGCGTTCCCGGCCTTCACTCCAATGGGATTATGATCTCCGCACGGAACTCGAATAGTACGTCGTCCGAGGGTTCGCAGGTGATTTTAATTTCGCCTTGGTAGCGGGCGATTGCTTCTTTTAGGTTCAGAAGGCCGAAGCCGTGGTTCGTTTTGTCGCTTTTGGAGGTAGTGAAGCCAAAACTCTCCTTGTCGCTTCCGGATGTGCCTAGACCGGAGCTAAAAAAGATCGATCGCTTGAGGCAGGGATTGGCCTGGCTGATGATGAAGTAATAGTCGGTTCGGGTGAAACGGAGGGTGATTTCTCGTTTTTCGATCGGCAGGGGGGCCGTCGCCTCGATTGCGTTATCGATGAGGTTTCCGAGGATCGCGCAGGTGTCGACCGCGCTCATGCCGGTGTAAGTGAAAGTGCCGTCGATCGAAAGTCGGCACCCGGCTTTTTCGGCTTTTTGCTTTTTGTCGAAAAGGATCGCGTCGGCGATACGATTTCCGTTTCGGATCCCGGTGTCGGCGGATTGTACGGAGGCGTCCAGCTCCGCCAGATAGGATTTCATTTGGGCGTGGTCGCCATTTTCGAGAAGGAGCGAGAGGACGGTGAGGTTATTTTTCATATCATGGCGGATCTTTCGGATCTCGGTATTCGATCGCTCAACGGCTTCGTAATACTGTGCCTGGGCTTTGAGGTATTGGTCATTTGCTTCGATCATTTCTTTGTAGTAGGTGTTTTCGGATTTTTGCGCAAAAAGAACGAGCGCAAGAATCAGCGCGGTTAAATATAATACGATGTCGATAACGATGAAGAACGGCCGGTTTGCGGCCACGTCGAGAGAAAAGGCAATCGACGGGGTCGAGATCAACTCAATCTCACTTAAGACGACTTCCTCGAAAAGCAGCAGCAACGTTCCGAGCAAGAAGACAGTACCGACACGGATCGGTCGGTCGATCGCCTTTTTGGAGATGCGCGCGAGAAACCAC
>JAFGGR010000205.1 GCA_016930475.1 Clostridiales bacterium
GTACTCTTTACTCTGCCGCTGGCCTTTACCGGAGGATTATTGCTTTTGTGGGCGGTCGGAATGGAGCTGTCGGTCATCGCCGTTCTGGGCTTTTTGGTCCTTGCGGGCGTTGTAGTCAATAACGGTATCGTGTTCGTCGACTATGTCAATCAGCTCCGGTTAAGCGGTATGGAGCGCAGAGAAGCCCTGCTTGCGGCGGGAACAGCAAGAATTCGCCCGATCGTCATGACGGCGCTGACCACTATCCTCGCAATGAGTACGCTGGCTCTGGGCTTCGGACAGGGTTCGGAAATCATGCAGCCGATGGCGGTTGTCACAGTCGGAGGACTGACATACGCGACCCTTCTGACGCTCTTTGTGGTACCGATCCTCTACGACTTATTCCATCGAAAAGATGTGCGCAAGATCGACGCGTACCTCGCCGAGACGATCAGCGTCCAGTCGACGGTCGATCGATCGGTCCGGATCGAAACCAAAGAGATCGGGCCGGACATGGGCGGATCGGACGACGTCCAGTCGAACGAGGGCACAGAAGCTTAAGGCTTTCAAGGAGGCGCAAAATGCTTGAGTCCAGAGAATACGCGGCGAAAGAGATCGACCTCTTTGACGCCATCGTTAAGCTCCTGAACGAGGGGAGAAGTATCCATGAATTAAAGGTGGCGGACATCGCGTCCGCTGCCGGCATGGGAAAGGGCACGGCCTACGAGTATTTTTCGAGTAAGGAAGAGATCATCCGGGCGGCGATCCGTTACCGAATATGCCTTGAATTCGAAGCTTTTTCGGCGTTTATTTCCGACAGTACGGGAGTTGTTGCGATGCTCGAAAAGTCGATGGACTATATCGCGGACATGATCCGGAACCGCTTTTCGAGCCTTCTGGTCATGGCCGTCAGCCTTAACTTTTCGGATATCCGACGATTGACCTGTGAGGACACAAATTTGTTGCCGGCGATCGAAAACGGGATCCGTGAGCAGATGCGCATCATTCTGGAGGCGGGCAAAGAAGAGGGCCTGATCGGCCCGGACGTCACCACGGAGGAGTGCACATTGGTGCTCGGCGGCTTGTACTCCGGCTTTTCGAACGAGGTCCGCTTCCTGCTCGGCAAGGAAACACTGATGAGCTCAAAAGCGGCGAGCCTCTCGCGGCAGTCGCCTTGTGATGACCCGAAAGAATGTGACGAGCGGATCCGAGAGTTACGGCAAACCGTCCTGAAACTCGTATTAAAAGCACTTCGTTAATCGCTATGCACTCAAAATTATTTATGATATCCTTTCATTTATCTGGTCGCAAAGAAGCGGCCATTTATGTGAAGCCGGCGTAACGGTGCGCGGGTCCCGCGCGCAAGACAAATAACTTTCCATATAAAACGGCGATGATACGGAGGTTGCGCGGATGAAGATTCTATACCGAGGAAAGACCAAGGACGTTTTCGATATGGAAGACGGCACGTACCGACTGAAATTCAAGGACGACGTGACCGGAACCGACGGAGTTTTTAATCCGGGGGCGAATACGGTCGACTTATCCATTGAAGGAGCGGGCAAGGCCGGACTTCGGCTCACCTCCTATTTCTACAAGAAGATCAACGCAGCGCGTATTCCGACGCACTTCATCGACGCGGACATTGAGAAAGCAGAGATGACCGTTAAACCGGCCGAGGCTTTCGGCAAGGGCGTGGAGGTCATCCTCCGCTACCGCGCGGTCGGCAGTTTTTATAAAAGATACGGGAAATACTGTAACGAAGGCGACGCGTTGAATGCGTACGTCGAAGTCACGCTTAAGGATGACGACAGAAACGATCCGCTCATAACGGATGAGTGCCTTGAGATGCTCGGAATCATGAGTCGCGAGGAGTACGAAGTGTTGGCGAATCTGACCCGCAAGATCGGCGCGATCGTTAAGGCCGAGCTTCTGAAGAAGGGTCTGGAACTCTATGATGTCAAGTTTGAATTCGGTCGAGTCGGTACGGACCGACATATCGCTTTGATCGATGAAATCTCGGGCGGAAATATGCGGGCGTATCGCGGGACGGAATACATCGAGCCTTTGGACCTGGAACGCATTCTGCTTACGGATTGAGATTTGATTCGGATCGGATCGCACGAGCGATCCGACGCATCGATGTTTATGATGAAGACCGCCGGACGATTGCGTTTCCGGCGGTTTTTGCATGGAAACTTCGGTTTTTCAAGAGAAAAGAAGTCGTGCGATCGTCATATAAAAAGGAGATGATCCGCCAATACCTTGAGCCCGATCAGGATCAGGATCACTCCGCCCGCGATCTCCGCCGGTTTCTTGAAGCGGACCCCGAAGCGATGACCGATCAGTACGCCGCAGAAGGAAAGGATCAAGGTGGTCAAACCGATCGTCGCCGACGCGAAAAACAGATCGACCGTTAGGATGGCAAAGGTGATCCCGACCGCAAGGGCGTCAATACTGGTCGCAAGGGAAAGGAGTAGCAGTTCGCCGAGCCGGATCCCGTTCGAACAAACGGATCCTTCGCGAAGGTCCGGCTTCTTCAGGGCTTCGACGAGCATTTTGATGCCCAGCAGGGTCAACAGGGCAAAAGCGATCCAATGGTCGAAGGTTTCGACATACCCGCTCAGGCGCGAAGCAAGCAAATAACCGATGATCGGCATGCCCGCCTGAAAAAGTCCGAATGAAAAGGAGATGAGCGATGCGGACTTATAATCAAGTTTGCGCATGCATAAACCCTTGCACAGCGACACCGCGAAGGCGTCGGCGGAAAGCCCCAGAGCGATCAAAAACAATTCGAAAAAGCCCATATTTGTCCCTGTACCTTTTGGGGTGCCGCCCCGAACAAAGCCGGTAATTAAACCCAATCAGTATATACCACACTTGCGTTGCCGCGCAAATTCCGATAGAGTGACACGTATGACATAAATCGTGGGATTCACGGTTATTAAAAAGGAAGCGACAAATTGGAATTTTCATTCTTATACGCTCTTCAGGAGATCAATAACGCCGTCCTGGACCCGATCATGATCATCGCGAGCACCCTGGGAAACGACGGATTCATCTGGATCGTCATCACCGTGGTCCTTCTTTTTACCAAACGGTTCCGCGAATGTGCGATCGTTATGGCCATCGCATTTCTTTTGTCTCTCCTTATCTGCAACCTTACATTGAAAAATCTCGTTGCGCGTGACCGGCCGTTCTGGATCGACGAACAGGTCGTCCTCAAGATCGAAGAGCCGACCGATTTTTCCTTCCCCTCGGGGCATACCTTTTCA
>JAFGGR010000206.1 GCA_016930475.1 Clostridiales bacterium
GGGTCGCCGGGCCCGCACATACCGACTAAAAAGCGTAAATGCTCAGTTTAGTCGGTATTCCAGTCTTTATGGGGTGCGTTCGAGGGAAAGCAACTGTCATTCCACCGATTTCAGCGCGCTGACCATGTCGATCTTCGCGGTCCTGCGCGTCAGGATCGCGTCGACCAGAAGGGAGACCGCAAAGGTCCCGAGCACACAAAGGGCGACAGAGAGCGGCGAGATATACATCGGAAAATCAACGTTGTCGCTGACCGTTTCCGTAATCAACCGCACGAAAAAGAATCCGCACGGAACCCCGATAATCGAACCGATCGCAGTCAGGATCACCGTTTGTCGGCGCAAGAGCTTCTTAATGTTCGAAAGCGGATAGCCGAGGACGCGAAGGGTCGCGAGTTCCCGGGTGCGCTCCGCGAAGGAAAGGGAGCCAAGGTTATAAAGAACAACGAGTCCGAGAAGTACGGCCGCCGCGAAAAGCGCCCAGACAATCAAGTTGATGCCCTCGAGCATCCGATCAAAGCTTTTTTCCAGAAAAGCCTTATCCTGAATCTCGGACACACCGGCGGCCGTACCCTCGACGACCGCTTCATCGGAAAGAAGGTATACGGTCGGATGCATCGTAAGTCCAAGCGACTCAAAGGCGTTTTTCGAGAAGACAAAGCCCTGCTCAAACGGCGTCCGGTGAATTGCCCGGATGAGGACGCGATATTCCTTGTCCAGGCCTAGGATCCGAAAAGACACCGTATCGCCTACGGCGAGGTCGAGGTTCTCGGCGGTTTTTTTGGAGATGATTGCGCCGTCGTCGGGCAGGCTGAGCTCGTTCCCGGAAACATCCTCGAATCGCACGAGGTCTCCCGAAGCGAAAATCCGCGCTCCGAGAATCTGTCGCATATCGCCCGCCTTTACGCTGATTGCGCGTTCATCGACCGCCTGGACTTTGGATTCGGGTCCGAAAATGCCCGGATCGGAGAAGTTTTCTTCGACATAGACCTTTTTTGAGTAGAACTGAAGGTCTTCAAAAAACCATTCCATCGCGCGGTTCATCGAGTCATAAATCCCGATGCCCCAGACGAGCATCATCGTACATCCGAGCACGCCCGCGATCGCCATGGTCGATCGAACGCGTTGGCGAAGGATATCGCGGATATTCCATTTAGAGATAAAGGACAGGCGGTGCCAGACGCGGGTCTTTTCGATTGACGTGTGTTTACCGGCGCGCGGCGGCTTCGGGCGAAGGGCTTCCGCCGGCATTTCACGAAGTTCGCGAACGCACGCCAGAAGGCTTGCGCCGACGCATACGACGACGGCCGCCGCGACGCTCAGGACCGAGATCACAGAGACCTCGGGGCGCCATACGGGAAGGGAATAGAAAACCCTTTGAAACGAATAGAGAAGTGCCGCCATGAACGGCGGTCCGCCAAGAAGGCCGAGAATCCCGCCGAATAGCCCGATCCAGAGACCGTAGGAGACATAATGAAAGAGAATTCTTCGGCGCGAAAAGCCGAGCCCCATGAACGTGCCGATCAATGTGCGCTGGGATAGAACTAATCGGGTCATGGTCGTCAGCATGGAAAGCGCGGCGACGAAGAAAAAAAGGATCGGGAACAGCGTCGCCATCGAGCGGTTCTGATTGATTTCTGCCTCAAACATCGATACGCTCGGGTGATCTTTTCGCGGCATAACGTGAAAGGTGCCGGGGACGGCTTCCAGATTTCCGGTGAGCGCTGCCAAATCCACGGCATCCGCAGCCTCATCAACAGTGACCAGGATTTGGCTGAAGGGGAGGCCGCCGGGAACCGGTAAGGTGGACGCTGGTACACAAGCGTAGCCGAAAAGCGAAGGGTCCGGAATCAACTGGGTATTATCACGGACATTGTGGACAAATTCGGGGTGGAAGATGAAACCGTGAATCGGGAGCGAAAAAGAGAGTGATTCGTAGGACAAAGAAAGTTCGTCTCCGAGCGAGAGTTCGTGCTCTCTGGCGAAACGCTCGTCGAGCCAAAGCCCGTCTCCTTTTGGGTCGAACGCCGCTCCTTCCGTTACCAAAGGGCGACTTACAAGGTTTTCGTCGGAGATTAAAAGGCGCAGTGTCGGCTCATCCGGAAGATTCGCGATCACGTCGAGTTCCAGCCGAAGTTGAGCGTTTTGGACGCCGGGCAGTGCCCGGACTTCGGCCAGTGCATCCGAGTTAAAGTCCGCACCGTACAAGAATGAGTCCGCGAGGGCGGTTTTCGAGTAATACGAGTCGACTTGGACGCGCATGCCTTCCCACTCCGCGCGCATGCCGCTGTAGATGAACACGCCGAGAAAAGCGAGGATAAAGATGCTGATGAATTGCGCCTTCGACGCAATGATATCGCGAAACATTTTCTTCCTGAACATTACCAACGAACCTCCGTTGCGGCGATGGGATCGGATATTTTTTCATCGCCGATCAGGCGACCGTCCCGGAGCTTGATCACGCGGTTTGCGAGCTGCGTCAGTTGGGCGTTGTGTGTGACGACGACGACGGTTCGCCCTTCCTCGAAGCAAAGCTTCTGCAGGAGCCGGAGGACCTGGGTGCCGGTTTCGGAATCCAGTGCACCGGTCGGCTCGTCGCAGAGGAGGAGTTCGGGGTTTTTGCAGAGCGCCCGCGCGATCGCGACGCGCTGTTGTTCACCGCCGGAAAGCTGAGACGGAAAATTATTGATCCGATGATCCAGGCCGACCGAGGCCAGGACTTCTATGGGATCCAGTGCGTTTCGATTGATCTCGCGAGTCAAAGAGACGTTCTCGAATGCGGTCAGGTTAGGGATCAGGTTATAAAACTGAAAGACAAATCCGATCTTCTCGGCGCGGTAACGGGTGAGACGCGCGTCGTTAAAGCCGGTGATTTCGTCTTGACCGAACCGGACGATTCCGGAGGAAGCGCGGTCCATGCCGCCCAAGATGTTGAGCAGGGTGCTTTTCCCGGCGCCGCTCGGTCCGAGAACGACCGTGAACTCGCCGAGCTCAATCGAAAAATCGATATCGTCGAGCGCGGTCACACGGGATGAATCGGAGCCGTACGAACGGCAGACCTTTTCGAATCGAATCAATGATGTCATGAAAGCACCTCCTCGGGTACGGATATCTTGTGAGTAAGAAGTATTTCTACGGGAACGCCGATCAGACCGGCGAGCATCGGCAGAAGCATTTCGGGATCGAGTGCTTTCGTGTTATGCCCGAGTGTGTTCAACCCGTGAATCAGACCGTATATCCCAAAGACAATGAAAGAAGAAAGGGATTCCGGAGCGGCGGACAGCCGGTTTTTGCATTGCTCGGAGAGCAGATGAATCAGTGTCGCGACCGGTTCGATCAGGATCTGCGAAAAGTAATACGAGAACCGCATATCGATCTCTGTGATCTCGCGAACGGACATCCCGTTCGTCAGCGGACCTTCGGAATCTTGAATCATTCCGAGGAGCATGGATATGACTCCGGCAAATCGATCCGCAAGACATCTCGGGGCGGGCGCCAAGAGTTCGGAGATCACGTTCTCCGCCAACTTGTCGGTATAGTACTCCATCGCCGCCTCGAAAACGTCCTCTTTGGACTTAAAGTAATAGTAGAAAAGTCCCTGCGCGACGCCGACACGGGAAACAATCATAGAGACCGAAGTTCCTTCATAACCGTGCTCCATAAAAAGCGCGAGCGCCGCTTCAATAATTTCGGCTTTGCGTTCCTGAGGGGATTTGCTGATTCGCATCATGGTCGATTCTCCTTTGTGTGATAAAGCGCTTCAAAAGCGGATTGACGAGGTGACTGATTATCAGTCAGTCGAGTAAATTCATTATACTGACTGAATGACAGTCAGTCAACAGGTTGAGTGGTTACTTTATCCGAACGATCATGCCGCGACGAATGAATAATCGTGACAGAGGGGCGACGCAATAAAAGATTCATGATTCTTCGCAGGATTCTTTGAGACATTTTCGCATTGTTTTGAATCCGGCGTTCTGATATATTTAAAACATCGAAGTATCGGTCTGAACCGCTCCTTCGGGCGGTTCTATTTATTTGTTTGGGAGGGTTTTTAATCATGGCAACGAAGTCAGCCCCCGCCGAGAAGAAGACTCGCGCAAAGACGTCTCCGGCGGAATCGTTTCAGGACAAGCAGGCCAGAAAAAGTAAGGCATCGGGTTTTCGGGTCGGAGCGGTCATTCTGTGGCTGATCGCGATCGGATTTGAAGTCGTAGCGATTCTTCTTCTGAATGGCCAATTCAATTTCCGCTTCTTTGGGATTACCGATCAGATGGTCTGGATCATCGTCGCGATCGTTTTGGATGTCATCTGTGTGATTATCGGTTCACAGCTCTGGAAGAAATCGAACGACATCGATCCGGTCTCCGAGAAGAACAAGGTTAAATTCTTCCTGTGGAACAATATGGGCGTCATCGCGGCGATCATTGCTTTGGCTCCGTTGATTGTTCTTTTCCTTAAGGATAAGAAGCTGGATCCGAAGAAGAAGAAGATCCTCACGATCGTTGCCGTAGTCGCATTACTGGTCGCAGGCATGTTCTCGGTTGATTGGAATCCTGCGTCACAAGAAGATTTGGAGGCAGCCCAGGCAGAGATCGGCGGCGGTACGGTATACTGGACCGCGTTCGGTAAATCATATCATCTGGATCCGGACTGCCATACGATCAGAGACTCCGCGACCAAAACCTCCGGCACCATCGAAGAAGCCTTTGAGGCGAACCGCAATGATCCGTGCGATTTTTGCGCGTTGGAGGAAGCCGCTGAGATCGAAGAGTAGCACGTTTCGGATTCATAATTACCATTTTGCCAATTTATAAGAGCCTTCCCCGTCGGGGAAGGCTCTTCTTTAATGATTCGTACATGTTATGTCGAGAAAAAACTTACGGAATTTTCCGTCGGATGGTCGGCCTCTTCGCGGCTGTCGTCGAAGGCTTCTTTACGGCTGCGGGTTTCTTGGACGTCGTTTTAGCGGTAGTCTTCTTAGCCGTTGTCTTTTTCTTGGTGGACGGCTTCTTTGTAGCGGGCTTCTTTTCTTTCTCGTCCGATCCGCCGAGTCCCAAAAGTGAGCCGAGTCCGCCCATCAGCATGTCGCCCAGACCTCCGCCGCTTTCTTCCTTCTCGTCTTTATCGTCGTTACCGCCGCCCAAAAGCATCGAGGCGACGTCATCCAGACCGAATCCGTCGTTTCCGGACCCGCCACCACCCAGAAGAGAACCCAGAAGACCTCCGAGGCCGCCGGAGTTGCTTTCCTTTTCTTCTTCTTCTTTTTTGCTTCCCAAGAGGCTGAGAAGAAGTGGGGCCGCGGCAGATAGGATCGTCGCTGTCTGATTCTTGGAGACACCGGCCTTCCGGGCAATGCCCGACTCAACGGTCGGCTTCTGTCCGCCGAGAATGTGAGACAAAATCTTTTCTCCGTCTTGTAAATCCGCATTCTTCAGGAATGAGGCCACATCGCTGGTATCATCCTTCGCGTGAGCGGACAATGCCGAGGCTAACGACTCCTCGCCCTCTTTGGACGAGGCATTGCTCTTCATTCCGCCGATCAGTGTAGGGACGGCCTGCACCAGGACCTTCTGGACCTGGTCGTTGCCGGCTCCGGTCAGCTCGCTCAAAGCACCGATACTGCTGCCGGAAAGTAAGGTATCAAGGATTGATTTTGATCCTGCCATGGTAGATCCTCCGTGTTCCATTTAAGATAAAGCTTTCGCGTCGATTTTTACGTGTCAACTGAAATAATTATAGGTCAGAGCCAATGAAAAGTACACAGAAGACAGGTCGGGGAAGATTCGCGAAAAATAGGAAAAGAGTTTTGAAGGCTTCCGGAGAAAGCGTATTTGCATGCTATAATCATAAAGATGTTGATATTCCGCTCCATTATTCGAAGCTGATTTGACTTGCAGGAGAACGAAAATGAGAAATAAGGATTACCCGCTCTACGAGACGACCGTTTTTGAGGATTTTCGGATCATGACCGAAAATGTCGCCAACCGCTATCCCGATCGAACGGCATTTTCGTTCAAGAAAAAGCCGACGGACAAAGAGGTCGTACGGGTCACGTTCGCGCAGGCCGGAGAGTATATCCGAAACCTCGGGACCGGCTTGATCTCAATGGGCTATTCTGATCAACACGTTGCTTTGATCGGCGAGAGCTCGTTTGAGTGGGTGTGTTCCTATTTCGCATTGATGTCGATCGGATCGGTCGTGGTACCGATCGATAAGGAGCTTCCCACATCGGACATGATCGATATTTTGACTGCCGCGGAGTGCGAATATGTCGTGATGAGCCCGTCGATCGCCGCGAAAGCGGAGGCTTTCGGGGCGAAGCTCCCTGTGATCAAAGGATATATCTGCTTCGGCGAATCCGATATTTCCGGGACGGTGCCGATCGAAGATGTCGTGGAGAAGGGCGCGGAGCTTTTCGAGCAAGGGGATCGATCCTATTACGAATACAAGATCGATACGGATCGACTCGCGACGATTGTCTTTACGTCCGGGACGACCGGCAAGGGCAAGGGCGTCATGCTGTCGCAGAAGAACATCGTCCTCGATATGACCAACGGGATGTACTTTTTCGCGCTGACGCCGCGGACCATCAATTTCTTGCCGCCGCATCACACCTTCGGATCGACGGTCAATTTCGTCGGGCATTTCGCACAGGGCGTCGAGGTGTACCTGTCGTCCGGCCTGCGCTACATCGCGCAGGAGATCAAGGAGCAACGGCCGACACATCTGATCCTCGTGCCCTTATTTCTCGAAAAGCTGAATGCCCGCATCTGGGCTAAGGCCGAGGAAACCGGGAAAGACAAGCTTCTCCGCCGCATGATGAAGATCAGCAACGCGCTTCGAAAGGTCGGGATCGACTTGAGGCGCAAGCTCTTTAAGAGCGTTCTTGAGGGCTTTGGCGGCGAGTTGGAGCTCGTGATCTGCGGCGGTGCCGCGCTCAAGCAGGATATCATTGATACCTTCGACGCGATCGGCGTGACGGTTCTGAACGGCTATGGGATCACCGAATGTGCGCCGCTGGTGTCCTGTAATCGAAACCATTACCGGAAGCAGGGCAGTGTCGGCAAACCGATCAAGGAAGAGATCATCAAGATCCGCGAGCCGAACGAGAACGGCGAGGGAGAGATCTGCGTCAAAGGCCCGAATGTCATGCTCGGCTACTATAACGACCCGGAGGCGACTGCCGAAGCGTTCGACGAGGAAGGTTTTTTCCGGACCGGCGACTTCGGGCGCCTCGATGATGAAGGCTGGCTTTATATCACGGGACGGCTGAAAAACCTGATCATTTTAAGTAACGGTAAGAATGTTTATCCGGAGGAGATCGAACTGAAGATCTCGCAGATCCGCGGCGTAGAGGAAGTGGTCGTATACGCCGGCGAGAGCCGGTCTCAGAAGGACAAGGAAACGATCGTCGCGGAGATTTTCCCGAATAAGGACATTCTCGCGGCAGATGGGGTGACGGATGTAAAGGGCTATTTTGATGAGAGAATCAGGGAGCTGAACAAGGGAATGGTCTCCTACCGCGCGGTCGGTCAGGTCAAACTGCGCGACGAGGAGTTCGAGAAAAACACCTCGAAGAAGATCGTCCGATTCCGAATCGACAAGAGCGTCGAATAGAGAAACCAGTGATATTAGCAGGCCGGTTATTTTTGGGGCTGACTTGTCGATACGACGAATCGACAAGAGCGTCGAATAGAGAAATAATAAATATTTGCAGTCTGGTTTTTTAGGCCGGGATTTCGATCCGACCGATCGAATTAACGTGAAGCCTCGAAAAGCCGTGCACGAGAACGGTTTTTCGAGGCTCTTCGGAGATGTCGAAAAAATCGCCAAGCGGGCAAGATAATGATAAGATTCGTACATTTTTTGCAGAATAGTGGAAGTATTACGAAAAGATAAACTATAATATAATCGTTGAGGTCTGTTCCGTTGAACGAAGAGGAAACTCCTTTTCGAGGGATACGGATCATTTGCTTGTGCTTTGGGGGAGTGACCATGAAGAAACTTATGAAATCCTTTTCTTTCCTTCTGATTTTGACTCTGCTGCTCACTGTTTTTTCCGCTGCGCTTATGGCAGCGGGAGAGGCGGACAGCATTCTGGGAAACGATAATGTTCGTAAGCCCAGTGAAGGCGGCGCGCTTCAGGTCATTGAGATCGACGGACAGATGACACTGGCCGACGCGCAGGGGAGAAAGATCCAATTGCGCGGCATGAGCACACAC
>JAFGGR010000207.1 GCA_016930475.1 Clostridiales bacterium
GGATCGGACGAGGAGAGGGACAGACCGTCGCAATATCCAGGTCTCAGGAATTTGCCCGCACAGGTTATTCAAGTCTTTATACCGAGGGCAGGACCCAGGACTGGAACGGTCCGGGATGCACGTTCCCCTTTGTCGGCGGGACCACCTATGATATTGATGTATGGGTCTATCAGAATTCCGGATCACCCCAAACGATCGTTCTGTCCGCGGAGGTCACCGTTGACGGTGTTCCCGGATATCAGAATATCAATCGTACCGAATGCGATAGCGATAATTGGACCAAATTGACCGGAATCTTCAGAGCCGGAGCAAATGCCGAAAAAACGGTCATCTATCTGGAGACTTTGGGAGCCGAAACTTTACCATTCTACATCGATGATATCCGTATCACAGACTCAGAGTCCGCGGATTTGATGGTGGATTTACCCAGTCTCAAGGAAGTGTACAAGGATGATTTCCCGATCGGTTGCGCAGTCCCGCTTTCTATGTTCAGTGACGATAAGTTCATAGAGTTCGTGGGCAATCAGTACAGCACATTTACACATGAGAACGAACTGAAGCCGGAGAATGTCTTGGATCTTGAGGCGTGTAGAACTCGCGCTGCGGAAGGGGATGAGACACACCCCGCCATCAGCATTGAAAAGGCCAGAGCTTTGCTCGATTATGCCAAGGAGAACGGATACACTGTGAACGGGCATGTTCTGGTTTGGTTCAAGCAAACACCGAAGGATTTTTTCCGGGTAGGGTATAAGCCGGATGGAGAACTGGTCACAAAGGATGTCATGCTTCAGCGTTTGGAGAACTATATCGCAGCGGTTTTCGAAGCGATATATCAGGACTACTCCGGTGTGGTGACCTCTTGGGATGTCGTTAATGAAGCCATTGCCGACAGCGACGGAAAGCTCCGTCCGCCGAAGACGGATGATCCGACCGAGGATAATCTGTGGATGGAAGTCGTCGGTGAGGACTATGTCGAAAAGGCATTTGAGTACGCCAGAAAATATGCTCCCGAGGGCGTTAAACTCGTCTACAACGACTTTAGCGTTCCGTACGAGCCGAAGCTCAGCGGGATCATTGAGTTGGTGGCCGGTTTGAACGAAAAGGGTCTGATCGATGCCGTCGGTTTTCAGGCTCATTATCAGATGGAGAATCCGGCTGTTCAGCAAATCACAAACGCGATGCAGAAATTCATCGACATGGGTCTGAGCATCCGTGTGACGGAGCTCGACATTGAAGCCGCGAATAACAGCGAAGAAGAGATGCTGAAGCAAGCCAAGCGCTACAGCAGTCTGATGGGCGGCTTCCAACAGTTGGCTGATCATATTGACGCGGTCGTTATATGGGGCATTTCGGACGGTACCAGTTGGAAGGCGGACAAGTATCCGCTACTGTTTACCGCGGATATGCAGCCGAAATTCGCATTCTGGGCATTAACAGATCCTTCTCAACTTCCTCCGGAGGTATTGATCGCAAATGCTTTCGGTTTCCGTTCACCGAGTGATCAAGAGTTCGGGCGCGCGACGGAGTATGAGTTCGCGAACCATCGTTTCAGCGCATTACATGACGAAGACTCCGTGTATGTTCGGATCCATGTCGCGGATCAGACGCAGGATGATGCGGACAGTGTAACCGTATATTTTGCGGATGATATCGTCACCGTTAAACGGAGCGAGGCAACAGAGACAGATCAGGGCTACACGATGGTCGTGACGTTGTCGAAGGAAGGTAAGCAGACGACCAATAATCCGTTTGATATCTTAGTCATGGATAACGGGTCGCCGGCGGCATGGAACGACAAGGTCAATTCGGAGGCGACTCGCAACATGGGTAAACTGGCATTCAAGTCGATGGCGGATTGCGCGACGGCGGTTAATGGGAAGCCGGATATGAGCGGCAGTAAGATTGACTCGGCTTGGGACAGTGTCCCGGCTTTCCTGGTCAACAAGTCGACCAGTACTTCGGCAGACGAGAACGGGGCCGTAAAGGTCGAGTTCAAGGTGATGTGGCAAGAGGACATGCTGTATGTTCTGATAAACGTGACCGACCCGCACTTGGACGATACCTCTGCCACATCGTATGAGCAGGACTCGGTTGAGGTATTCCTCGATGAGGGAAATCATCGCAAGGGTGTTTATGAAGAAGACGACGGACAGTACCGCCTCAATTTCAATAACGTCCTTTCTGCCGACCACGGTTCGGTGGTACCGGTGACCAGAACGATCATTACCGATACCGGTTTTGTCGCCGAAATGGCTATCCCGTTACTCGAGACGGCGGAGATCGGCCAGATCATGGGCCTAGACATTCGTTACAACAATATCACTTCCGGCGGCACGCGTATGCTCCTGAACTTTTGGGACATGACCGATACCGGCTGGAAGGATACGGCGGTCTTCGGACTACTCGAACTGGAGTGATCTTTATCGTGTGATCTCAAGGGATCAAACGAACACGATCTCCCGTCGACCGGTCGATGACCGGAAGACGGGAGATTTCTTATATTCCGGAGGGGACGGTGATTCCTGAGCCTTGGACATACCGGACCGAGGTTGCGTGAATAGAGAAATGGCCGGAGGCCTTTCGAAAAATATTAGATTAGTGTCTCCCTATTTGCGTTATAATAGCCAATACGAAGAGAGGTGTAAATCATGAAGACCACTGTCGACGAAGCGCTTTTCGATCAAAAGAAACCCCTGAACCTCTTTATCCGTTATTATCGCTATGACGTGCGGTTGTTTGTTCTGGACATGATCTGCGCCGTGGCGATCGCAGCGGTCGATCTTTTGTTTCCGATGGTCACGCGGTTTGCTCTGACGAATTATTTGCCCGAAAAAAAATACGGTGCCTTCTTCCTGATCATCGGAGCGATGGCCGGGGGGTTCGTCCTGCGCGCTGTGATGCAATTTGTCGTTACGTACTGGGGACATCTGATGGGCGCCAATATCGAGATGCGGATGCGGTACGATTTGTTTTCGCATATTCAAAAACTGTCGTTTCCTTTTTTCGACAAGACCCGGACCGGAACCCTGATGAGTCGGATCCTGCCGGAGCTTTTCGACATTACCGAGCTGGCGCACCATGGTCCCGAAGAATTGGTGATTTCCATCATTTCCCTGATCGGAGCGACGATCGCACTTTTCATGATCAATGTGAAGCTCGGGCTGATTCTGGCCATGAGTACTCCGATTTTGATACTGATCGCGATCCTTCTTCGGAAAAAGCTCTCCGGCGCATCGAAGCACCTCAAGGAAAGCACGGCGGAGATCAATGCGGAGATCGAGTCGTGTATCTCCGGGATCCGACTGTCCATGGCCTTCGGAAATGAGGAACGTCAGACCGAAAAGTTTCAGAACAAGAGCTGGCTGTATCGTATGGCTCGGGCGAGATACTACAAAACGATGGCGGTCTTCCACACCTCGATGGAGAGCGTGGTGAGTGTGCTGACACTCGGTGCGATCGCGGCGGGCGGCTTTTGGATCATGAGGGACGAGTTGGATATCGTGGATCTGGTCACATTCACGCTTTATGTCTCCGTCTTTGCCAATCCGATACGCAGTCTTGCTTTTTTTACGGAAATCTATCAATCCGGTATGGCCGGATTCTTAAGGTTCGTCGAGATCATGAAGGTCAAGCCGGATATCGCCAACCGTGAGAACGCGATCTTTGTTGACCGCGTCGACGGCGAGATCACCTTTGAGGGCGTCTCCTTTTCATACAGTCAGGATGAATCGGCGGATATGGTCCTTTCCGACATCGACCTGGTCATTCCCGCGGGGAAAACGACAGCCGTCGTCGGTCCGTCCGGAAGCGGTAAGACGACCCTTTGTCACTTGATCCCGCGCTTTTATGAAACGCGTTCCGGCAGTGTCAAAATCGACGGAATCGATATCCGGGACATTGATATCGCTTCATTACGCAAAAACATCGGCATCGTTCAACAGGACGTTTTCCTGTTTGCCGAAAGCATTTTGGAAAATATCCGGTTCGGAGATCCGGACGCGGACGACGAGGCAGTCATGCGAGCGGCCGCTCAAGCGGAGATGCACGACTATATCATGTCCTTGCCGGATGGTTATCAGACGATCGTCGGAGAACGCGGGGTCACCCTTTCCGGCGGGCAGAAACAAAGAATTTCCATCGCTCGGGTCTTCCTGAAGAATCCGCCGATCCTCATATTGGACGAGGCGACTTCCTCTCTGGACACGGTGACCGAGAATAAAATCAAAGAGTCGATCGAACGCCTGGCCAAGGGCAGAACATCCGTCATTATCGCGCACCGCCTTTCCACGATTCGAAAAGCGGACCAGATCTTGTACCTGAATGAAAGAGGGATCGAAGAGAAGGGCTCTCATGAGGAGTTGATGAAGCTCCGAGGTGCCTACTATCGTCTGCAGACGATGCAGCTTGAGTGAACTCGGGCAACCGACCCTCCCAAACAACAGCTCTGATGTGTATATAGTGATAGAAGTACTTCAGGAACACCGGGTGTTTGACATGAAAATATGGCTAAACGACCCCGAATCAACGATCGTCCGGATCCAAACGGGAGATGATGAGCTCCGCAATGAGTTCATTCGCGAGAGCCTTCCGTTTGTGAGACACGCGGTTTTCAAGGTCACCCGGGATTTTTACGCCGAAAAGAGCGACGCGTTCAGCGTCGCGTTGGAAGCGTTCAACCGTTCAATCGACCGGTTCAGACCCGAGAGACAAATACCGTTTGAGCCGTTCGCTCGTATCATTATTCGAAACAGCGTCCTCAATCGGATTCGAGCCGAAGCCAAATCACGCCACGAGACGAGCATGAGCGATACCCGGAACGATCAGGGAGAAGACATTTCCCGGATCATTCAGGGTTCGGACGGACGTGAGGGACAGAGAAACCTGGAA
>JAFGGR010000208.1 GCA_016930475.1 Clostridiales bacterium
CCAATACGTCCCCGCCGGCATGACCTTAACGATTTCTCCGTCGCTGTTGACATATTCCGTCCGGTCCGAATAACTGATTTGAAGCAGATCGCCAAAAACCTGTAAATCATAGAAATCCGTTATTTCTCCGGATGCAGTATAAACATACTCCCCTTCGCTGTTGATCAATCCGCTCATATCTCCTTTTTGCGCGTATGCAAGACCGACAGAGGTGAATTCACTTGCCCAATCAAATACCGGATCGATCACATAAGTTCCGTCAACACCGATGTATCCGAATTTACCCCATTCCCCATCCACATATTCTTCACATACGGCTGCAAGTCCGTTGTACGCAAATAATGAAGCATAGACGAATCTGGTTTCGGTAATGAATTTCCCCTCCTTGTTGATGTATCCTACGTTTGCGGCCATTGGATCATCTAATGTTAAATGAATCGTCGCGATGTCTTGTTCTCCGAAGGCGATCCCATAACTGCGGATCGGTTCCAGAATGACTTCTCCGTTTTGGGATACAAGGCCGTACATACCCTCGTCTTTTTCAACCATGATCAGCCCTGTTCCATGATCGGCAAAGCCGCGATCTCCCGGAGCATTTTCAGAAGGCAAATCAATATTTATATATTCCGGCGCAAGGATTTCCTTGCCGTCGATGTTCATCAAACCCCATTTATTCGCACTTTCATCGTAGCATCTAAGAAATGCTACGTTTGGTTCATGGAAATAGTCCATCGAAGAATCAACATTATAGTACTCATAATCGGTGCTCTTAATGATCTTGCCGGTGCTGTCGATCAGCGTAAATTTACCGTCCTTACTGACTCCCGCGTATCCGTTATCGAAAAACATACCGACCCGATCATATTGCGGCTCAACGACCATCTCATTCTTCTCGTTGATATACCCCCATTTCCCACCGACCATAACGCCGGCCAGTCCATTGGGCGAGAAGGGTTGAGCATCTTCATACTGAGGCGCAATCGCAACTTCATTTTCTTCATTTACATATCCATACAAATCCCCTTCCGGGAACAGATCCAGGCCGCAATGGATTTCAAAAGGGACGAAAGAGTGTTCCGGATTCTCATCGATGCCAAAAAGAGGATTATTAACAAACTCGCCTTGTTCGTTAATATAAAAGTATTCGCGGTCCTCATATTCGCCGATATAGGCCGTGGCAAATCCATACTGGTTGAACTCCGAGGCATAATCAAATTGCGGTTCGACCGCATAATTCAACGGTATCTCCGTCGGTGTCGGAGTGGGGGGCTTCTTCGTGGGCGTCGGAGCAAGGGTCGACTCAGAGGAAGAAACGGCAGTTGTTTCTTCCGGAGCTTGTGTCTCCGTTTCTGTCATATCCGTATTCCTGATCGAAAAGTTATCGGTGCAGCCATAAAGTAAAGCAACCGATAAAATCATAACAGAAAGCAATACAACGATTCGCTTCAAATTTTTCAAAATGCCCACCTCTTTCAATCATCAAGCGTTTTTTGTACCGAACAGCACACGAATAAAAATCTTTATAACAATTATACGTTTTTTGCCGGAGTATAGATAGCCCGTCAAGGCTCCGCAACAACGTCATCCAGATACTCCCCGATCTGCGTCAGGACCTCTTCCCGGCCCCAGAAATCATTGTGGCGCGCGTCTTTGAGCGACACCCATACGGGAGCTTCGGGATACGCGCGAACCAGTCGTTCCGAACTCACAAACGGGATCATCTCGTCGGCCTCGGACGCGAAAACGAGCGGGATGACCCGGATGTCTTCGGCGAAGCGTATCGATTCCATCTTAAAGGTGACGAGCAGGCGCATCGGCCCGTGGAAAATGTTGATACTGCTATTGTACATGTCGTAGAAGTCCGCGTACGGCGCCATCAGGATCAAGCCCGCGACATCTCTTTTCGACGCGACATAATTGGCCGGTCCGGTTCCCATACTGTACCCCATCGGAACGATATCGGTGACCCCGGGATCGGCGGAGAAATGGTCATAGACATCCAACGCGTACCGGAAGAGCGCCTCCTCGTTGAGTTCCCCTTCGCTTTGACCGTACGTCGGATAATCGATGAACGCGAAATTAAATCCCTCGAAAACCCCGCGCGCCTCCTCGCTTCGGCACAATTTCAGCATCCGGGTCGCCGAGTTCTCACCATTCCCGCCGAAATAAAGGATCAGCGGAGACTGGCCTTCCGCGTTATTCAGAAGCCACCCGGACAAGGCCCCCTGCTCCGTAGGGATCGATACGGCGACTGCGTCGCTTTCCCCGGAAAGTTCCCGGTACGCCTGCTCGTCAAAGTTCGGATAAAATATCTGAGACGGGGCATACATCACAATGCCGATCGACATGATTGCCACAAGCGCGAGGATCACCGAGATCACCCGCACGACGGTCCGAACGATCTTGCCGGCGTTACCGGTCAAAACATTGATCAGCAGAATAACGACCATCACGACCGTCCCGATCAGGACCACCGTGAAATATTGCTTCGCGAAAAAGTAAAAGAGAGCCGCTAACGCCGCTAACGCAATCACCAGCGGGATCAAGAAAATCGGGCGAAACATTGAGTCGCCCTCCCTGTTGCTGTGTGTATTGGCTTGCCTTCCGATGATCGTTCCGTTACTCATATGCCCTCTTATTTCTTATATAACCAATGCTTTTGCAATAATAGAACACGGCGAAATGTTTTACAAGGGCAGGGGTTCGTCCACTTCTTTGCGCATCCGGAATCCTTGCAAGGCCTCGAAAGCCGGCCAAGCTTCGAGAGACTTTCTTCGCTCAGAAACCCTTTGATACATCTTCATCAGCATCTCTGGATTATTACGATTATTCTCGACCACACAAGACAGACCACTTCATCTTCAAAACAAACTCAAAG
>JAFGGR010000209.1 GCA_016930475.1 Clostridiales bacterium
CGATCCGGAGCAATATCGGGTTTCTTCTGGGATAGCAAGGCCTCAGGGCCATGACCGGGTCAATTCGACCCGGGGTATCTTCAAGATTTCACGAGCTATCAACCACTGACCTTTGTCCGGTCCCCATATGCCTTGCCGCAACCGCTGCAGATGCCCGTATGCACGCAAATGACCTCGCCGCATCGGATTTTCCCTCATCCGGCCCGTGGCATCCCATGCAGGGATTATCTTCCTGAAGCGCCCTTCTGCAAATCGCGCAATCCAGTCCGCAAGGTGCGATCATTTCTTTCTTGATCATTCGCGATTCTCCTTGAATCGAACCATTTCCAGCCCTTTTCCTATTGTATCAACATCCTCGTGATCGGGTTAGTGGGGGAATGGAACACATCGCCGATACGGCCGGTCTCGATGATTTTTCCGTCGTCCATCACCGCGACACGGTCGCAGATCGAACGGATGACCTTAAGGTCGTGAGAGATGAACAGGAAAGCGATGCCGCTTCGCTGGTTGATTTCCCAGAGGAGGCGAAGGATCTGCATCTGCACCGTAACGTCGAGAGAGGAGACGGGCTCGTCCGCGATGATCAGAGAGGGAGAGAGCATCAGGCTCATCGCGAGGGCCACGCGCTGTCTCTGGCCTCCGGATAGTTGGCTCGGGTAATAGTCCATATGTTTCTTGGGCAGACCGACCTGTGTCATCATCTGAAGAACCCGCTCCCGGCGCTCCTTTTTTTCGAAAAGGCGGTTGACGCGAAGCGGTTCCTCCAAGAGCCAGCCGATGGTCTTATAGGGATTGAGAGAATTATAGGGATCCTGAAAGACGAGTCCGACGGAGGGCTTGCGAAAGTGCCTGCTTTTCGAAAAGTCGGCGAAAAGGGTCTCATTCTCGTAGATCCGTCCGGAGGTGCCCGGCAGAAGGCCGGTCAGGACGCGTGCAAGAGTGGTTTTTCCGCAGCCGCTGGATCCGATGAGACCCAGGATCTCTCCGGGCAGGATATTCAGGGAGACATCCTTGAGCACATCTTTCTCCTCGCTTCCGCTTCGAAGGAAGGAGGAGGAGTACCCCGCATCCAGCGACTCGATTCGAATCAACGGAACGGCGTCGACGGACGGTGCGGTTTTTTCAACCTTGGAATCGCGAATTTCAAAGCGCGCGCCGCGCAAGAGGGACGCCGTGTATGGGTGTCCGGGCGAATGAAGGATCTCTTGCGTCGCGTCGCACTCGACGATCCGACGATTATGCATGACCGCCAAGCGGTCGCACATGCGCTCCATGAGCTTTAAGTCATGTGAAATAAAAAGGACGGAGAGGTGAAAACTCTGGCTGATCCGTCGGAGCTGATCGAGTATTTGAGATTGGGTCACACTGTCGAGCGCCGTAGTCGGCTCGTCAGCAATGAGCAATGACGGTTTTAAAAGAAGCGCGCCTGCAATCAATGCCCGCTGTCGCTGTCCTCCGGAGAGTTGATGCGGATAGGACCGACAAATGCGTCCGGGGTTATGAAATCCGACGTGAGCCAACATCTCAAGAATTCGGGTCTTGTATGCGGACGCTTTCTCCCGGGGCGCTCCGGGGTCACGGTGAGCACTGATGACTTCCGCGAGGTGCTTGCCGATGGTCATCAGCGGATTAAGGGACGACAGAGGCTCCTGGAAAATCAGTCCGATCTCTTTGCCCAGAAGATCCCTCCGCTGTTTCGCGTTCAGTTTCATCAAATCTTGTCCGCGAAACAAAATCTCGCCGGACGTGACGACGGCAGTCTCCGGAAGGAGGCCGGCAATCGCCAAAGCCGTTATGGTCTTTCCGGAACCGGATTCGCCGACGATCCCGAATATTTCTCCGTCCCGAATGTCAAAAGACAGGCGGGAAAGGACGGCATTTTCTTTCCGGTTTCCGGATTGGGGAAAGCTTAGTGTCAGATTTCTGACCGACAGGAGCGGAGCGGAATCGTATGTCATGCTTACACCCCTCCCGCTTTATATTTCATACGGATCCCTTCGCTGAGAAAGTAGAGACCGAGAACATAAAAGATGAGGAACAGCGAAGGGAATATGACCATCCAAGGGGCGGATGTGATGTAACTTTGACCGTCCTTGAGCAGGTTACCCAAACTGGGATCGGGCACTTGGACGCCCTGACCGAGATAACTGAGTCCGGCCTCGGCCAAAGCCATGTTCGCGATACCAACGACAACCGCCGGCGCCAACTGATGGACCAGTCCGGGAAACAAGTGTACAAAGAGGAGTCGTGGGGTCTTGACCCCGAGAAGTTTCGCTTGAAGGATATACTCCCGGTCTTTTAGTTGACGGATGCCGGTTCTGAATATCCGCGCGTAACTGGGAGCAAATACGATACCGAAGCCTAAAATGATGCTGGTCATTCCCTTACCGATGACCGCGACAAAAACTAAGGCCAATAGTATTCCGGGGAATGCCATGATCGAATCCGTCAGTAACATTAAGATATTGTCGAGGATCCCGCCGAAATGACCGGCAAGGGATCCGATGATCATACCGAGGATAAAAGCGATCGCGATCCCCAAAAGAGAAATCATTACGGTTGGCCGGATCCCGAGCATCACCCGACTCAATACGTCCCGGCCTTCATGATCACAGCCGAAAAGGTGAGACGGATCGGGCGGCGCCAGCTTCGTTGCGCTGTCTGTGGCGAAGGGGTTGCCGGGCAGGAAGAAAAAGGAAAGGATCGCAAGAAAAAGGACGATACCGACAAAGGCGGCGCCGACGATGAGAAACAAGCTGTGCGGATGATATCGAATGATCTTGGGCATGGCGTTCCTTTCTAACGAAGTCGAATTCTGGGATCCACCAGACTATGCAGGATATCGGCAATGAAATACACGATGACGGTCATGACGGCGAGGTACAGCACGATCCCCTCGGTAAGCGGGAAGTCGCGGGCATTGATGCTTGTAATCAGGAGACGGCTGATACCCGGGATGTTAAAAACCATTTCCACCACCAGGATCCCGCCGAGGATCTCCGAAGCGATGATCGAGAACACCGTGATGATCGGAACGAGCGAGTTGGGGATGATATGGCGACGCATTACCTTTATATCCGAGAGTCCGTGGCTCTTAGCCGTGCGGATATAGTCTTTTTCTTTTTCGGCGATGATGGAAGCACGGACGAACTTCTGGGAAATGGCGATCTTGGGGATCGCGACCGCAATAGAAGGGTAGAATAAACTGGCAATAAATCCCGGAATACTGTCGGTATACGATATGTATTCTCCGGCGACGAAGAGTTTCAGAGTCAGCCCCAGAAAAAGTGTCATCAGCAAAGCCAAGACGAACGGCGGGAAAGAAAAGAAAATATGTCCGAGTACGGATAAGAATTGATCCAGAAATTTTCCGGGC
>JAFGGR010000210.1 GCA_016930475.1 Clostridiales bacterium
GGCGATCATGAACTCCAGAACATCCTTATGATCCATGGCCCCACCGCAACCGACGATGGGAATATCAAGGACTCGATGGCATTCACTGACCATGCGTAAAGCGACCGGTTTGATCGCCGGGCCGGACAGTCCGCCTGTATTGTTGCGGAGGATCGGACGACGCGTTCGAATATCGATTGCCATGCCTAAAAGAGTGTTGATGGCGACGACGGCATCCGCCCCTCCCTCCTGGGCCGCGAGTGCCGTATCGGCGATCGATGTGACGTTAGGCGTCAGTTTCACCCACAGCGGCAGAGCGGTGACGGAACGAACATTTCGGACCAATTCCCGGATATCCTTCGGGGAAGACCCGATGATCATACAACCCTCCTTCACATTGGGGCAGGACAGATTCAGTTCAAGTACATCGATCTTTTCGGCATGCTCATTGAGCCGAGATGCCATCCGAATGTAATCATCCGTACTGTGCCCCGCCACATTGACGATGACGCGGGTCCCCAGCGACGCCATGAAATCCAGGTCGTTTTCGATGAAATAATCGACCCCGGGATTCTGAAGTCCGACGCTGTTGAGCATTCCGGACGGCGTCTCCGCCACTCGACACCCGTCGTTCCCGGCTCGCGGAGCCAATGTGAGCCCCTTGGAGCAGATCCCGCCGACGTCTCCAAAATCGATATATTCCGCGAGTTCCCGGCCGAAGTTACAGGTCCCGGAAGCAAGGAGTATCGGAGAAGAAAGATTGATTCCGCCGACCGTAGCCTTTATGCTCACCAGATCACCTCCTTTGCGTCGAAAACGGGTCCGTCCGCGCAGCAACGTTTGTTGTAAAAGGCGTGATCATCCTTCGGACTCTTGATCTTGCAAGTGCACACCAGGCACATACCGACCCCGCATGCCATCCTGCGCTCGAGCGAAACGAAGCACGGAAGACCTTTTTCCGCCGCCCACTCGGATACTCTTTTCATCATGACATCCGGTCCGACGGTGATCACGGTCGATCCGGAAATGTCTTCGTCCCCGATATCTTTAAGTGCGTCCAGGACATTTCCGTGTATGCCGATGTCCCCGTTATCCGATGTCACGATAAAACGATCCGAGCAATCCCTGAATTCATCAACCAGGCAAGTGTCATCAGAACCGCGGAATCCACAGACACTTAAGGTGGGAACGGAAGATTTTTTCGCGTCAGACAGGGCATAATACAACGGATATACGCCGGTGCCTCCACCGACCAGAATCAATTTAGAGACCCCTTCCGTCGGAAAAGTGTTTCCCAACGGTCCGAGCACATCCACGACTTGCCCGGGCTCATACGCGCATATCTCACGTGTCCCCTCTCCGACCTCGCGGACGCCGATCGAAAAGAACCCGCGCTCCGGATCGGTTTCGCAGACCCCGAAAGGCCGTTTAAGCAGTTTCGAGCAGGAGATGTTGACGAATTGACCGGGCTTTGCCGAAGAAGCGATTTCGGGGCACAGAAAGGTCAATAACGATGAGTCGTTATTGATCCTTTTGTTGAAAACGAGTTTTGCGGAGTATTCATTTTTCATATATGCCCTCTATTTTAACAGCATTTTGTTTTCCGGGGGTAATTCGTTCTGAGGGATCGACCGGGTCCTGGTATCGGAGACGATCCGGGCAAATTCGGATATCTCGTAGGCGGTGACGTCCGTAGGCTTCATATCGGTCTCAAGACACTCGATGACCGCAACCAGTGTGTCCAGAGAGGTAATGATCGGTACCCCGTGTTCGATGCAGGTCCTTCTCAGGCGAAAGCCGTTGTGGATCATCACGGAGGCATTGCCCTCGGTGTTCACCAGAAGTCGTATTCGTCCGCTCTTGATAAGGTTAAGGGCGTTCGGGGATTCCTCCTCGATCTTACGGACCGTATTCGTCGGGATACCGTATCGGTTGAGGTAATTTGCCGTACCACCGGTCCCGTAAAGATTATAACCGAGTCGGTTGAGTTTGTCCGCAAGCGGGACCAGATCCGATTTATCGCTGTCACGTACCGTTAGGAAAACACCGGTATTCCTTGATGGAAATTTAAAACCGGATGCCAGGATCGCCTTGAACATCGCCTCGGAATACCGCGTCGATAATCCGAGGACTTCGCCGGTGCTCTTCATCTCCGGGCCGAGGCTCGCGTCGACGTCGTGAAGCTTTTCGAACGAAAAGACGGGCGCCTTGATCGCGTAGACCCACGGGTATCTGGCATAAAGACCGGTACCGAATGAAAATTCTTTGAGTTTAGCACCGAGCATGATCCTCGTCGCGATGTCAACGATCGGGATCCCGGTCACCTTACTTATGTAGGGGACCGTTCGTGAAGATCTTGGGTTGACTTCAATGACGTAAACTTCATCGTTAAAAAGGATGAATTGAATGTTTACCAGTCCGATTACTCCGAGGGAAAAGGCCAGCTTCCGCGTATAGTCGATAATGATCTCGCGGATCTTTTCGGGAATGTACGCCGGAAAGATCGAGATGGAATCTCCGGAATGAACGCCGGCGCGCTCCAGGTGCTCCATGATGCCCGGGATCAGTATGTCATCGCCGTCGCATACCGCGTCGACCTCGAGTTCGACCCCGCGAAGATACTTGTCTACAAGGATCGGGTGTTCCTGCTCGACCAGATTGATGATCCGCATATATTCGTTCATTTCGTCGTCGTCATTGACGATCGCCATGCCCTGCCCGCCTAAAACATAGGAAGGTCGAACAAGGACCGGATAGGTCAGTTGATTGGCCATCATGAGCGCGTCTTCGACGGTGAAAACCGTCCCGCCCTGAGGCCTTTTGATGTCGCATTGCTCCAGGATCTTGTCGAAACGCTCCCGATCCTCGGCGGCGTCGACCATGTCCGCCGAAGTCCCGAGGATCCGAACGCCCATATCGGAAATCGCCTTGATGAGCTTGATCGCCGTCTGCCCGCCGAATTGGCAAATGCATCCGTACGGTTTCTCGTTTTCGAGGATGGCACGTACATCGTCGGCCGTTAATGGTTCAAAATACAAGCGATCCGAGGTGTCATAATCGGTCGACACGGTTTCGGGATTGTTGTTCGCGATGATGGCCTCATAGCCCAAGTCGCGCAAAGCCCAAGCCGAATGGACCGAACAGTAATCGAATTCGATCCCCTGACCGATGCGGATCGGGCCGGAGCCGAGTACGAGGACTTTCTTCCGATCGGTCGGGTCGGCCTCGTTGAAGGTATCAAAAGTCGAGTAATAGTATGGGGTGACCGCCTGATATTCTCCCGCGCAGGTGTCAACCATCTTGTAGGTGTGCAGAAGGCCCATGGCCTTTCTGCGCTCACGAATCTTTTGAGCGTCAGACCGGATCAACCGGGCAATATAGGTGTCGGTAAAACTCATTCTTACCGCGACGGTGAGCAGTTCGTCCGAAAGGCCGTCTGCTCCTCCGCAACGGATCAACTCCTCCTCAACACGCACGATGTTGGCGATTTTCGAAAGAAAGAATTTATCGACAAGCGTCATCCGATAGATCTCGTCGATCCCGTGCCCGCGCCGTATGTATTCGGCCAGGAAGAATAACCTCATGTCCTCGACGATCTGTAAATGCTCGAAAAGCGATTCATCCGGGAGAGCATGGACCCAAGGCACGAATAGACCGTTGACGTTCATCTCCAGCGATCGGACTGCCTTCATCAGGGCGCTTTCGACCATGTTTCCGATGGACATGACCTCGCCGGTCGCCTTCATCTGCGTGCCAAGCGTCTTCTTGGCTTTAACAAACTTATCGAAAGGGAACTTTGGGATTTTGGCGACCACGTAATCGACAGCCGGCTCAAAGCAAGCCTTGGTCTTTCCGGTGACCTCGTTTGGAATTTCGTCTAAAGTATATCCGCACGCGATCCTCGTCGCGACCTTCGCGATCGGATAGCCGGTCGCCTTTGAGGCGAGCGCGGAAGAGCGCGACAGCCTCGGGTTGACTTCAATGACCGCGTAATCGGGTGTTGTCGGGTGTTGAGCGAATTGAACGTTACAACCGCCGACGATATCGAGCTCCTCGACGATCCGCAAGGCGGAGGAACGAAGCCGCTGATACTCGGTGTCAGAGAGTGTTTGCGCCGGAGCCACGACGATCGAATCGCCGGTATGGATTCCGACCGGATCCAGATTCTCCATCGAGCAGATCGCAACTTTGTTGCCGTTCGCGTCACGGACGGCTTCGAATTCGATCTCTTTCCAACCGGAAATACTCTTTTCGATCAATACTTGCCCGACCGGGCTGGAATCGAGTCCGAGTGTCGCGATTTCGATCAACTCATCTTCGGAAGCTGCGATACCTCCGCCGGTGCCGCCCAAGGTATACGCCGGGCGAACGATGACCGGATAACCGAGGGTATCGGCGATGCGAAGGCAATCATCGATGGAATTGGCGGTCTCGGAAGGGATACAGGGCTCGCTGATCCGAAGCATCGCCTCGCGAAATTCCTCGCGATCCTCTCCCCTTTTAATACTTTTTGCGGATGTTCCCATCAATAAAATCCCGTGATCGGCAAGAAATCCCGACTCGAAAAGCTGCATGGAAAAATTGAGCC
>JAFGGR010000211.1 GCA_016930475.1 Clostridiales bacterium
CCGGCCAACTCGTGATCGCAGGCGCGATCGAACAGACGGAATCCGCGGCGGATCGGCTTCTGGCCGCGGGTGCCCGCAGAGCACACCGGCTATCCGTAAACGGAGCCTTTCACACCCCGCTGATGAGTCAGGCCGCCGAGGCCTTGGAGCGCTTTGCCGAAGGCATAGTGTTCGGAAGTCCGAAAGCTCCTCTGTATTCAAACACCACCGCCGCCCGGGTCCCGGAAGACGTCGATTTTCCGAAGTATCTGGCCAGGCACATGATCTCGCCGGTCCGCTTTACCGAGGAGATCCGGAGGTTGCGCGAGGACGGTTATGAAGAACATGTCGAACTGGGTCCGGGACGTGTTTTGACCGGATTAGTGAAGAAAATCTGATTTATGATATGATATGAACAAGTGTTCCGGAAGCTGACCCGATCGCGTCTTCGGGACTTTCCGTTCGTACGTGCCGGCCATGCGGCTCGAGTGATTCGGAGCGTTTTCTCTTCAAAGGCGGACTCCAAAAATGACCGGGAAGAAGACTCCTGATCCAAAGTTTACCGTATTGTTCATCAGCGTTTTTATCGTGACCGTCGCGGCGGTTTGTTTTCCTCTGTTTCGGAATACCGCGCATGACGGTCACGATTATTTGTTTCATTTCGGACGGTTTGCCGGCTTAATTGACGGAATAGAAAACGGCATCTTCCCCGTCCGGATGAATTATACTTTCTTTTTCGGCGGCGGGTACGGATCTCCTCTTTTCTACCCGGATTTCTTCATGGTCCCGTTTGCCGCGCTGGCCGCGCTCGGGCTCAGTGGGATGACCGCGTTCAAGCTTTTCCTGTTGTCATCTGTTTCCGCGACTTTTCTTGTCTCGGCGTACGCGATTAAGGGAATGTTCAAATCCTCCCCCGCAGCATTGATCGGAGCGGTCCTCTATACTTCAGCCGACTATTTCATCCGGGTTCTGTACCGCCGGTCGTCGTATGGGGAAATACTGGTCTTCATTTTTCTTCCCTTACTCGTTTATGCCATGTACAACCTTTTTTTCGAAAAATTCAACAAGCCGGCCCTTCTCGTAATATCCCTCTCCGCTCTGATCCTGAGTCATGTCATATCCGCCGCGATCTGTGCCGTATTCTGTTTGGCGGCCTTACTCATCGGGATACGCTACCTGTTTAAGAACCCCAGAATTTTTCTCCGCCTGGCGGCTTTCGTCATCCTTTCTTTGGCCTTAACGGCATTCTTCTGGGTTCCGATGTTAGAACAACTTTTCAGCGACTCTTTCCAACTAACAAGCGCATACAACGCGAGTGTGTCAAATGAAGCTGTTCCTCTTCCCGATATGTTCTTCCGGCTCAACCCCCGATTCTTCGGATTTCGCCTTTTGGGTCTTCTGTTACTTCGATTCTTCTTCATCACGAAGAAACCGGATAAGAAAGCGCTGAAAATTGCGGACGGCTTTGCGATCGTCGGCGTTGCCCTTCTCTTTCTGGCCTCCGATCTGTTCCCGTGGCAACTGCTATCGAAACCGCTGGCTTTTATTCAGTTTCCCTGGCGCCTATACCTTCCCGCAACGCTTTGTCTTTCCTTCGCCGTATGTATATACGTGATTCAGGCATTCTCTCTTGCGAAAATCGCATCGTTCAAAAAGCCGGCGTGCATCCTTTTGATCACACTTCAAATCACCATGACCGTTCTGGCTGTCCTCTCTAATTTCACTCCCGCACCCATTCCCGCCGAATGGTTAGCCGACAAACGATCTGTATACCCTAACACCGGCTTCGAGTATTTTCGCAGTGACCGATCGTACACCGACGCTCTTTACTTCACATATGTCGGAAACGTTGAAGACTCTGGAGGTGAAATCCTGCCTTCCGTACGAGATTATGACGTCATCCGCATCATGATCGACCGGGAGACGCCCTCCGTGCGAACTCCGTTTCTCTATTACCTCGGGTATGAGGCCAAGTATACCCGTCCGGGAGAATCACCCGTGAAACTGCCGGTGCACTGCGACGACGAGCTCCAGATCGTCGTGGTCGAAACCGCCGATGCGGAGCCCGGCGGAACCCTCTTTGTCCGATACGCCGGGACTGCGGCACAGCATATCAGTTTCTGGCTCAGCGCCGCCGCGGCTCTCTGTTTATTTGCCATCGCAACGACCCTTTTCATACGCAAAAAGCGCGGCACTCCCGTGTAGCGCAAACCGTCATAATTGGACATTATTGCTTCGTTCTGTTAATATTTTTACGTTACAGCAAATTGTTACGGCGCAACACCGGCTTCGCCTTCGTTTATGTACGACGGGCAACAGGAGCGTTTTCGGATAATTCGGATCATTTATTCCGCGTGTCATTAGCGATCTTACATGTTACGATCCCTTTTCGGCCAGTTGTTTTTCCGAAGTTGATTATGTGTCACCTTTATGTTGCCCGGGCATCTTATTGTAACGAAAACAACGATCGTTCATGATGCCGAATACGAAAGGATGATGACTATGAACACCGGAATACTGGAAACCCGAACCAAGCTTGAGAACCGCTGGCTCGACGACCATGCATACGCAAACTGGATAGACTGGAAATGGCAAATCGCCCATCGGATCAAGGATATCGCCACCATCGAAAAAATCCTCGACACCCGCTTCTCTTCCGAAGAAAGAAAGCGGATCCAGGAAACGATCGATATTTTCCCGATGTCGATCACTCCGTACTATTTGTCTCTCGTCGACCCCGAGGATTTCAGAAATGACCCGATTTTCAAACAGGCATTCCCGGATCAAAGGGAATTACACGTCGCGAAATATGATATGGCCGACCCACTCGCGGAAGATCGGGACAGCCCGGCACCCGGTATCACGCACCGGTATCCGGATCGGGTGCTTTTCTGCGTCAGCAATGTCTGCTCAATGTACTGCAGGCACTGCACGCGCAAGCGCCGCGTCGGAGATATTGATTACATACCGGACCGCGAACAACTGAAGCAGGGCCTGGATTATATCCGCCAAACGCCGGTCGTTCGCGATGTCCTCCTGTCCGGCGGCGACCCGTTCCTGCTCTCCGATGAGAAAATCAAATGGCTCCTCGACGAGCTCAATAAAATCGAACATGTCGAAGTGATTCGGATCGGCACGCGCACACCGGTCGTTTTACCGTATCGTATTACCGACGAACTCGTGGAAATTCTCAAATCAAGCGAAAAGCCGGTCTGGATCAACACACATTTCAACCACCCGCAAGAGATGACCTCATCCGCCAAGAGATCTTTAAAAATGCTGGCGATGGCCGGAATTCCTCTCGGAAATCAATCGGTACTGCTTGCCGACGTCAACGACTGCCCCCGAATTATGAAACGTCTGGTTCACAAACTGGTGATGAATCGGGTGCGGCCGTACTATCTTTACCAATGCGATCTTTCCGAAGGTCTGGAGCATTTTCGAACCTCGGTCGGAAAGGGAATCGAGATCATGGAGAGCCTGCGCGGCCATACCAGCGGCTTCTGTGTGCCGACCTACGTGATCGACGCGCCCGGCGGCGGCGGAAAAATTCCGGTCGCGCCCAACTATTTGATTTCATGGTCGACCAACAAAGTCATCCTTCGAAATTACGAGGGCGTGATCACGACCTACCAGGAGCCGAACTGCTATCATCACAACGCCTGCGACCTGCAGTGTAATACGTGCAATCTGCATTTGAAGCTCGACGAGGCCGAGGAGAAGAGCGTTGTCGGTATTTCAAGACTTCTCGCCGATTACGACGATACAATCACGTTGACGCCGGCGGAAGATGATGTCTTCGAGCCGGAGGACCGGGCAAGCGAGCCCGATCATTCGGACGGAAATGACGCATGATAACGAAGCAAGACAACATTGAACAAATCGGCGCGTCCACCGTTCACCATGGGAAGCAAAGCGACCGCATTTATCTGATGCGCTTTGATACCGCGGATATGCCGGATCTTCCG
>JAFGGR010000212.1 GCA_016930475.1 Clostridiales bacterium
ATGCATCGGACCGCGGAGTACGGTATCGCCGCGCATTGGCGCTATAAGCAGGGCCTATCCGGTGCCTCCGGGCAGAGCGCGCTGGACTCGAAACTTTCGTGGCTGAGACAACTTCTGGATTGGCAGGGCGATTCCAAGGATGCGACCGAGTATCTCGATTCGCTGAAAATCGGTCTGGTCGCCGACGAAGTCTTTGTCTTTACGCCTAAGGGTGATGTCATCTCATTGCCGAAGCAGTCCACTCCGATCGATTTTGCATACAATATCCACAGCGGCGTAGGAAATAGGATGTACGGAGCAAAGGTTAACGGCCGGATCGTTCCGCTCTCTTATGAGCTTCAGAACGGCGATATCGTTGAAATCCTCGCTTCCGAGAAGGTTCACGGTCCGTCCCGTGACTGGCTGAAGATGGTCAAAAGCGCTTCCGCCCGCTCTAAGATCAATCAGTGGTTCAAGAAGGAGATGCGTGATGAAAACATCACGCACGGCAAGGAGATCATCGAACGGGACATCAAAAAGACCGGGTTTACTGCCGAACAGCTCCTGAAGCCTGCATTTATCGATGTGGCGCTTAAGAAATTTTCATTCGGTTCGATCGAGGACCTTTACGCCGCGGTCGGCTACGGAGGTATTCCGGCATCCAAGATCATCGGAAAGCTAAAAGACGAGCATATCAAGGCTTTGCCGGAGGAGGAACGCTTTGCTTTAGGCTATCGCGTCACATCAGCCGGTCAGGTTGTCTATTCGCCGCTTCAGGCGAACATTGCGGAGGACGGAGAGATCACACCGTCCAAGACGTCCGGGAAGGCACAACGGCGCAAGCAGGACGATACAGGCGTAAGAGTGAAGGGGATCGATAACTGCTTGGTTCATCTGTCCCGCTGTTGCAGTCCGATGCCCGGAGATCCGATCATCGGATTTGTCACGCGCGGAAACGGGGTCGGCGTCCACCGCACCGATTGCGCGAACATCAAGAATATTCTGAAGAATTCCGGAGAGAGCGGCAGGGACGCCGAGAAGGCGTCCAGACTGATCGATGTTTATTGGGATCAAAGGGGAGAAACAGGCGGGTATCAGATCGAGATATCGATCCTGGCGCATGACCGCAATCACTTGCTCGCGGACGTGTCCAACGCGATCTCCGAGGAGAAGGTCTCGATTTTATCCGCATCGCTGAAAGCAATGAAGGATGTTACGGCGAATATTCGCATGACCGTCGAGGTCCGAAGCCAGAGCCAGTACGACCGGGTGGTCGGCAGGCTGAAGGCAATCAGTGACGTTATCGAGGTTAGAAGAGGGCACTAGCCCTGGGGGGAGACTTTGCCTGCAACCGGAAGCACCGGATCGGGTTATATCAAAAAAGACCGTCTTTTTGTGCATCAAGACGGTCCTTGTTTAAGAATTCATTAAGAGTTTAGACTTTTGCAAGAGAGATCATGATCATGGGACGGCGCTTCGTGCGCTCATAAAGGAAGCTCCGTAAGTATTCCCGCATTTGCCTTGAATAGACGACGCCCGACATGTCTTTGCTCTGTGCGGCGTTTTTCTCGATGTAGGAGGCGATTTTTTTGGCGCACTCCGCCAGGATCTCATCTGCCTCGCTCTCGTAAAGAAATCCCATCGCCTGGACGATCGGCTGAGTTTTGAGTGTGCAGGATGCCCGGTCGGCGACCAGAAAGACCGTAATGACACCGTCGTCCGCAAGGACCATACGGTCACGCAATACACGATTGTCGAGATCGCCCACTCCGGATCCGTCGATGAGGACCGGAGACGCGCTTACCGTTTCCTTGATTCGGGCTGAACCTTCGCCGATCTCAAGAACGTCGCCGTTGTTCATGATGAAGATGTTTTCCCACGGCTGACCGAGCGTCTTCGCCAGTTCGGCGTGACGAAACTGCATCCGGTACTCGCCGTGCGCCGGAATAAAGTACTTCGGCTTGATGAGCTGATGGATCAGCATCAATTCGTTACGGTATGCGTGCCCGGAAACGTGGACTTCCGCGAGCGATTCGTAAATAACATGCGCGCCCAGCCGGAACAACTCGTTGATCAGTCTGTATATCGGTTTCTCATTGCCCGGGATCAGGTTGGCGGATAGAATGACCGTGTCGCCCGGGTGGATCTCAACGATCCGGTGGGACGCAAAGGCCATCCTTGTCAGAGCGGACATCGGCTCGGCCTGGCTTCCGGTCGTCAGGATCACCAGTTCCTCGTTCTTATAGCGGTTGATGTCGCTGATATCGATCAGGGTCTCCGGTTTCATTTGAATGTATCCCAGCGAGTTGGCCGCGGAAAAAACATTCAGCATGCTTCTTCCGACCAGGGCGACCTTCCGGTTGTGGGCTTCAGCCGCCGTGAAGATCTGTTGCATCCGGTGTACGTGACTCGAAAAGGTCGCGATGATGATGCGTCCGGGCGTGTTCTGGAAAATTTTCTGGAACGATTCGCCGACATGCATCTCAGAGGGGGATACACCCGGCTTTTCGACATTCGTGCTGTCCGCCAAAAGCAGGAGCACTCCGCGATGGCCGTACTCCGCGAGCCGCTGAAGATCGATCGGATCGCCGTTTATCGGTGTGTAGTCGATCTTGAAGTCTCCGGTGTGGATGATGTTGCCCAAAGGGGTCTGGATCGCGATCGCAAAAGCGTCCGCGATGCTGTGGTTGACCCGGATGAATTCAACGGTAAAGGAGGCGCACGCCCGGATCACATCTCCGGCCGAGCACTCACGCATATCGATCTTCTTCAGGTTCGGATATTCACTGAGCTTTCTTCTTAAGAGCTCAATCGTCAGTCTGCCTCCGTATATCGGGCACCTGACATCGGTCAACAAATAAGGAAGAGCACCGATATGGTCTTCGTGGCCGTGCGTCAGGAAGATGCCGCGCACCTTGTCTTTTCTGGCGATGACATACGAAAAGTCCTGAATAACGGCGTCTATGCCGGGCATATGTTCCTCGGGAAAAGCAACGCCGCAGTCGACGATGATGATGTCGTTCTCGTACTCGAAAACCGTCATGTTCTTGCCGATCTCTCCGAGACCGCCGAGCGGTATGACGCGAAGAGAGGATTTTCCGGAATGGCTTCCGCTACTCCGGTTCATTTGCATGTTTTGTGGTGCGATCGGTATCATCATTTTTTCGATCTGTGTTGCTTTCTTTCCGGCGGGGTTATGCGCCTTTCTGCCGGAGTTCGATGTGTTTCCGGTTCCCATGCGATTCGGTGATTTTTCCGTCCCGCTATGGCTCGGCGCGTTTCTTTTGGGGGTTTGCGGCTTTTCGGAGCGGAAAGGGGCCGTGCCGTCCGTACGCTGTGCTTTTTCGGAGCGGGAAGAATCTTTTCCGGCGGGGTTCGGAGCCTGCAGGGGAGGATTCGATGCCTTTTTGTTGGGGCTTGGTGCATTCATGTTCAATTTGACACGGTTGTTTGGCTCCGTTGAGGGCTCAGAGGCCTTCTTTGAGGAGCGGGCGAATGGTTTTTGATTTTCTGTCATTCATTTATCCTTTCAGTGTTAAAAATATGAGTCGAAAAAAATATATACCCTTTCCGTATTTTCGGAAGGGTCAGAGCCGATTTATAAAGGAACAGTATCCGTTCAGAGTGTTATTTGGTGTAATAGAAATGATTGCCTCCGCAAGAGCCGTAATAGTGATCGGGCAGGGGATCGGATAAAGGCCAACTGTTAAAAAACAAGACATCGGCCGGAATGGGAGGATTCTGGTATGCTTGGACGACCGCTTCGCGAGAAGAGTCTTTGGGGGCAAGCGAAGTCGAATAACCGCCTTTCCAGGTCGAAAATTGCCCGGTCTGCGTGATCACGCCATAAACCGTATTCGGCCACTTGTTGCTGTTGACACGGTTCCAGATCACTTGCGCGACCCAAACCTGTCCGTCGTAATTGCCGTTCCCGGTCGGGCGCTCCGACTCG
>JAFGGR010000213.1 GCA_016930475.1 Clostridiales bacterium
GGACCTGGTCGGCATGGAGGCAGTACCGCCGACCGACCAATTCGATTTGAATGACGACCCTGCGACCGGGATTTTCGGGCCGGAGCTCAAGGGACTCGGTGAAGCAACATGAGGCTTCGGATCGTTTGTGTCGGAAAGCTTCGCGAAAAATGGTTGGAGGACGGCGCGAAAGAATACCTGAAGCGACTCTCCCGGTTTTGCGGCACCGAGATGATCGATGTGCCGGACGCACCGGATTCCCTTCCCGAAAAGCAGGCGCTCGAACGCGAGGGTGCCGCGATCCTTTCCCGGATCAAGCCCGCTTCGACGGTCTGGCTGATGGATCTGTCCGGGGAGACCATGGATTCCGAAACCTTTTCGCGCGAGCTGATCAAGAGCTTTGAAGACGGTGGTGCCGAGATCACCTTTGTGATCGGCGGATCGAACGGATTTTCGGATCCTGTCGTTCAAAGGGCAACGCGTCGCATTCGTTTCTCGGACATGACCTTCACGCATACGATGTCCCGGCTGATCCTTCTGGAGCAATGCTTTCGCGCCTTCAAGATCGCACGAGGCGAGACGTACCATAAATAAACGATTCCAAGTCGGTTTTTTGGACGGTCGGCTCATCGCCGCCGTTGATTTTAAACGCCGCTTTCCAGAAAGCGTCGCATGATCGGTTCGCCGACATCGGTGAGGATCGATTCCGGGTGGAACTGGATCCCGTAGACCGGGTGCTTGCGGTGCATGACACCCATGATCGTTCCGTCCGGCGCCAGGGCGGTAACGGTCAATTCTTCCGGCATGACCGAGGGATCTCCGGCGAGGGAATGATAGCGGGCCGCCTCGACTTCTTCCGGCAGATCTGCAAAAAGCGGACACAGTGCGTGGCCGTTGTTATCCTTAAGGATGCGAACCGGGCGCTTTTTGCCGTGTACGAGCTCGGGCGCGTGGATGATGGTCCCGCCGAAGGCCTCGATGATCGCCTGATGGCCGAGACATATCCCGAGGATCGGTATTTTCCCGGAAAATGTTCGGATCATGTCGATCGATATGCCGGCATCCTTCGGGTATCCAGGGCCGGGCGAGATGATGATGTGAGACGGAGCCAGAGAGCGGGTCTCCTCAAGTGAGATCGCGTCGTTTCGAACGACACGGATATTCGGGTCGATCGCACCGACGAGCTGATAAACGTTATAAACGAACGAATCGTAATTATCAATCAATAGGATCATCGTAAACCTCCGGATTTTTCAATAGCCGCGAAGATCGCGCCGGCCTTGTTCATCGATTCCCGATACTCGGTTTCCGGGTCGGAGTCGGCGACGATGCCGGCACCGGCTTGAACATGGATCTTTTTGTCCTTTAGGACCGCGGTTCGAATAGTGATGCAGGTGTCCAGATTCCCGTCAAAGCCCAGATAACCGATCGCGCCGCCGTAGAGGCCGCGGCGCAAAGGTTCCAATTCGTCGATGATCTCCATCGCACGGATTTTGGGCGCGCCGGACAAGGTGCCGGCCGGAAGGATCGAGGCAAGGACGTCGATGCCCGAGAAGCCTTCGCGCAGGCGGCCTTCAACGTTCGTGACGATGTGCATGACGTGCGAGTACTTTTCGACATGGCAGATGTCGGTCGCCCGGACTGTTCCGATTTGAGAGACACGACCGATGTCGTTTCGTGCGAGGTCGACCAGCATATTGTGCTCACTTGTTTCTTTCTCGTCGAGAAGAAGCTCCCGGGCGAGCCGCTCATCTTCCTCGGCGGTCACGCCGCGCGGGCGGGTGCCGGCGATCGGGCAGGTCTCGATTCGTCTATTAGTCACACGTACGAGCATTTCCGGAGACGAACCGATGACGGCGGCGTCTTCCAGACGAATGTAGAACATATAAGGAGACGGATTGACCGTCCGCAGTGCGCGGTAGACCGGCAGGGGGTCTCCAAAGTAATCGGCCGAGAAACGCTGGGACAAGACAACCTGGAACACGTCGCCGTTTCGGATATATTCCTTGGCTTTGGAGACGGAATCGCAATAATCCGTTTTTTTTGTGTGTGAGATAAAGTCTAGGTCGTCCGGGTGGACGGTGGCCGGCGGGATCGTCTCAGGGTGTTCGATCTCAGAGATGATTCTGCCGATGCGTTCAACGGCTCCGGCGTAGGCGTCCGCGCCGCCGTCGGTAAGGACATTGACGATGACGGCCGCCTCGTTTTTCAGGTGATCGAAAACAATGACCTCGGAGGGCGCCATCAGCGAGCAATCGGGCATATCCAGGAGATCCGGATTATCGTCCGGGAGCTTTTCGGTAAAGCGTACAAAATCGTACGCCCAATAGCCCAGAAGACCGCAGTAGAAATGGTCGATGTACGAAAATCGGCCCGAATGGTAACGAACGCCGAGCTCGCGGATCTGCTCGACGGGTGTTTTGCCTAGGACATCGGTCGGAAAGGCTCTGCCGTTCAAAAAGCAATGGGTCCCGTTGGGGCAGGCCGAGTATTCAAGAAACGGGTTTCGACCCATGATCGAATAGCGCGCCCAGCGCTCGCCGTTGACGACGCTTTCCAAGAGGAAACTCTTGGCGCCTCGTCCGAAGGCGCGGAAGACCGAGATCGGCGTCAACAGATCCGCAGGGATCCGCTGGACCACCGGTATGATTCCGACACGCCGGGAAAGATCGGAGAATTCGTCGTATGAAGGTTGGATCATAAAGCCTTTCCTCCCGTGAATCCGGAGACTTGAATGCCGATTTGCTTCGCGATATCGGCATGGCTCATGTCGGCGGCAATACACTCCTCGATCCGTCGGACAATCGCAGAGCCGACGATCGTTCCGTCACAGAATTTTTCGATCCGCCGCTTCTGCTCGGGGTCGGAGATGCCGAATCCGGCGCATTTAGGGATGCTCGAAAATGCATTCAATTTATCGAAATATTCGGTAAAAGAGATCTCGTAACTTTTGCGCGCGCCGGTCACCCCGAGGCTGGTGACACAGTAAAGAAAGCCGCGGGCGGTCTTGCAGATCTGTTCCGCGCGCTCCCCGGACGTCGGAGTGACCATCGAAATCAGGTATATTCCGTGCGCGTCCGCGGTCGGTTGGGCTTCCGAACGCTCCTCCAGAGGAAGGTCGGGAATAATGAGCCCGCATATGCCGGCCTTCTCCGCCGCTTCGAAAAACTTTTCGAGACCGTAGACAAAGACCGAGTTATAGTACAAAAGAAGAAGGAAGGGTGTCTCGGGGTGCTCGGTTGAGAGCTTTTCAACCAAATCGAAAATGTTCTGAATGCGCGTTCCCGATTCCAATGCGCGCTTGTCGGCACGCATGATCACCGGACCGTCCATCGACGGGTCGGAGTACGGCACGCCGAATTCGATGAGATCGGCTCCGTTTCGGATCATTTCTTTGGCGATCAGGTAGGTCGCTTCGATATCGGGGTCGCCGGCGGTGATGAAGGGAATAAATACCTTTTTGCCCGCGGCGCGCAGGTTTCTGAACGTGATATCGATTTTATTGTCTTGATGCATGATAAGCCTCCTTCAGCGGATCTTTCCGCGATATCTGCCGATGGCCTCGACGTCCTTGTCGCCGCGGCCGGATATCGTGACCACGACGATGTCGTCCGGGGTGAACTCGGATTTCATCTTCGTAAGTAGCGCGACGGCGTGGGAACTTTCGATCGCGGGAATGATGCCTTCCATGCGGCTCAAGTATTCAAAGGCGTCGACGGCTTCGTCGTCGGTGATCGAAAAGTACTCGGCGCGCCCGGTGTCATGCAGGTACGCGTGCTCCGGCCCGATGCCCGGGTAATCCATACCGGCCGATATCGAATAGACTGGAGTGATCTGTCCTTCATCGTCCTGAAGAAACAGTGATTTCATACCGTGAAAGACGCCGGTCGTTCCGGCGGCTACGGTCGCGGCGTGGCGACCGGACTCGACGCCTTCGCCGCCGGCCTCCGCCGCCATGAGTCGGACGGACGGATCCCCGATGAAAGGATAGAACGTTCCCATTGCGTTACTGCCGCCGCCGACACAGGCGAGAAGGGCGGAGGGGAGGCGGTCATGCTTTTCGAGCATCTCGACGCGAATCTCATCTCCGATGACGCGCTGAAAGTCGCGGACGATCTCCGGGTACGGGTGGGGACCGACGACCGACCCGATCACGTAGAACGTGTCGTCGACGCGTCGCGACCATTCGCGCAAGGCCTCACTCGTCGCGTCCTTGAGCGTCGCGGTGCCGTCGGTGACCTCGTGCACGGTCGCGCCCAGAAGCTCCATGCGGTAGACGTTGAGCGACTGGCGGATCATGTCTTCTTTTCCCATGAAAACGTCGCACTCGAGGCCGAAATACGCGGCGGCCGTCGCGGTGGCAACGCCGTGCTGGCCGGCTCCGGTCTCGGCGATCAGGCGTTTCTTTCCCATACGCATCGCCAGAAGTGCCTGGCCGAGCACGTTATTGATCTTATGGGCACCGGTGTGGTTCAAGTCCTCGCGCTTTAAGTAGACCGTGGTCCCGAGATCGCGGCTCATTCGTTCCGCGTGGTAGAGAAGCGAGGGGCGTCCGGCGTATTCCCGGAGGAATCGAGCGTATTCTTCGCCAAAAGCGGGATCCTTCTGCGCTTTGCGGTAAGCATCTTCCAGCTCCTGAAGCGCGTGCATCAGGGTCTCGCCGGAGTATCTGCCTCCGTAAGGTCCGTATCTTCCGCAATTATTTTCGTTCATTGTGTGCCTCATTTCTTTCCGGACGGTCCGGAGCGTCCCGGACCGGGATGAATTCGGTCATGCTTTTGATTTTTTCTTCGACGCGGTTGGGTTCTGCGGATTCGCGCATCAGGCTCTCCC
>JAFGGR010000214.1 GCA_016930475.1 Clostridiales bacterium
CTGCCGTTCAACTACAAATCAAAAGGGAGAGATGAGTCGTCATCCATCGTGATACTGAACCCGCTGTCGTTCTGACTGGCAGAAGGCGGATTCATCGGTGCTTGCAACGTAGACTCGTCATATCCGTTCGACCCACCTGAGCTGTCGCGCTTGGAATCAACAAACTCGATCTCGTCCACGACCACTTCCGTGACGTAAACCGTCTTCTTGTCCTTGTCCTCGTATGTCCGGGTCTGGATCGTACCGACAATTCCGATGCGAGAGCCCTTCTGGAAATACTGGCCCAAGAGCTTCGCCTGTTGACGCCATGCGACACAGTTGATGAAGTCGGCCTGCTTCTCCCCGCTGGAGGATTTGAAGCGACGATCGACCGCCACCGTGAAACTGCACACATCAATCTGGTTCTGCGTGGTCTTCACTTCCGGATCTCTGGTTAGTCTGCCGACAAGAATGACTTTGTTCATACTTTCTCTCCCTTATCATGATTACTCATCGGTTCGGATGATCAGATGTCGCAACACGCCTTCGGTAATCTTCAGAACACGGTCGAGTTCCTTCGGAAATTCGGGCTCTGAAGAGAAATTGAACTGAAGGTAAAAGCCTTCCTTCTGGTCGTTGATCTCATAAGCCATGCGCTTCATTCCCAAAGTCTCCTGGACTTCGATGGTTGCACCGGTCTCGAGCTTGGTCTTGATCGACTCCGTGGTCGAAGCAAAGCCTTCCTCTCCGAGGACCGGGCTCAAAACGACGATCATTTCATATTTGTTTGCCATTGAAATTCACCTCCTCCCGGACTAAACGGCCCTTACCCGAAGTAAGAGCGAGGATTCATACGATAAACCGCATCCTTAGCGGCACGAACAAGGTTAGCATAGGAAGTCCGTTCAGTCAAGAAAAACCCTTTCCATCGCCCGATAAGCTCAAGCGATTACCGTCTCGCGTGTTGTCAAATTCCGATGATCCTCCGACGTGCTTGCCTTCCCGCAACGTTCTAAGCAGGATATGCACCCATCATAACGCCGACAAAAGAGATAATCCACAGGATATATCCGAAAGATTCGCCAAATTCGAAAACATGTCGGGCTTTGTGCAAGTCGAGGCACCCTGTTTTCCGAAAAAAGGCGAGCTATTCGTGAAGGCCTTGACCCGAAGACCGCTCGATTACGCCAAGATCCTCAATTATACTCGGGAATAAAACTTCGATGACTTGCATCAGGACCGACGCGGTTTGCTTGTATATTTCAAGATTCCGGCCATAAGGATCCGGGATCCCGGGTCGATGCGACAAAACGACCGAGTCCGGCAGATGAACGCCTTTTTTTGTTGCGTAATCGAATAAATCATACACGCGATCCTTAACATCCGGGAAATTCTCTCGCAGGTAAGCGGCGTGCTCGACAGTCATCGCCAGGATCAGCCGGCTCTCTTTCATGTTTTGCCTCGTCGTTCTTCTCGAGCGGTGCTCAGACAGATCCGCTCCGAAAAGCTCCCGGACCGCATCTTCCGCATACGTTGCCGCGGGGCTTCCGAAATCCGCTGAAACTCCGGCGGACCGAGCCCTCGGAACCAATGTTCCGTGAGGATCGGCGGAGTCACAGAAGGGGCCGTGCCGTTCGGTCATTACGTTGAATATCGCCTCCGCCATCGGACTTCTGCAGGTATTTCCGGTGCATACGAAAAGCACGATCCGCTCCTTGGGTTCCGCTAATCCCTCACTAGGGCGAACTTCCGCGGCGGCCGCCTTTTCGAGTCGATTCATATACGCCGTTCCGAGCTCGCCCACCGAGAATCCGGCGGCAAGGATCTCACGCGCTCCCGATCGGTCCAGGGAACGCAATCCGGCAAACAGACGGTTTGCCGCGGCTTTTACGTCAGAATCATCTCCGTACACATAGAAAAGCAAGCGCTCTTCTTCCCGATCGGAAAGTCTGAGCGACAAACCTTCTTTGGTTCCGGAGCCGCAAAAAATACCGATCCGCCCGGCAATATGATCCGACAGTCTTTTATAAATTTCAATAAGAAATGCCTGTTCATAACTTTCGGCGTCCGGAAAAACGATGCGAACCGGAGCCTGGGGCGCGTAATGGCGATACTTCATCCCCGGCGCGCGCGGAACTTCGTCCGTTTCCAAAACTTCCGTACGCGCTTGAACACCTGTAAACGTAAAGCCCTTTTCGACGCAGACTTTCGCGATCATCTCGGCGGTCACCGCACCCGGCCGAAGGATGACCGGTTCATCCCCGGTCACATCGATGACCGTTGATTCCAGACCAACCTCGCAGGCGCCTCCGTCGATCACGCAGGCGATCTTACCATCCATATCTTTCATGACATGTCTCGCTCGTGTCGGGGACGGCGAGCCGGATTCGTTCGCGGACGGAGCGGCGACCGGAACTCCGGCCGTCCGGATCAGATCGCGCGCGATCGGATTCTCGGGAATACGGATCCCCACCGTTGAAAGCCCGGCACTGACGATGTCCGGAACAAGCTCCGATTTCTTCATCACTATGGTGATCGGACCGGGCATGAAGGCTTCGATC
>JAFGGR010000215.1 GCA_016930475.1 Clostridiales bacterium
AATTTTATCGAACAACGACTCGGAGAAGCCATCGCTCTGGGCTTTCGATATTGTGTTTTACCCGGCGCAAATAAGCAAGCCGTCGATAAATTATCAAAAAAATTCTCATCCGTTACTCGTACTAATACAGCAGATCATGCTATAATATCCCTGCCAGAATTTATTTTCGTGGATTCTCTGTCGGAAGCGATCGACGTTTTATTCGCTTCGGATCGATGATCCCGACAAAGAGAGGTGCAATATGAGAGTCTCAGCATTTAGAACGGGGAAAGACGAGATCAGCCGATTGTTCGTAATTATACCCGCCGCAGGAAACGGAACCCGGGTGAGTGACACCGAGAATAAGCTGTTCATGAGCTTGGCCGGCATCCCCGTCATTGAGCGGACTCTTTTAGCATTCGACCAGTTTCTGAACCGTATGTCCAGAAGATCAGTCTTCACCATGCAGACGGTCGTAGTCACGGCCGAAGAGAATATATTCAAGATCAAACGCATATGCGAGAAGAATAATTTCGCCTTCGTTAAGGACATCGTTCCGGGGGGCGAGACCCGTCAGGAATCGGTGTGGAACGGTATACTTGCCCTATCTTCTCTTCCTTTTCCGCCCGGTGAGGAGGATGTCGTGTTCATCCATGACGGAGCCCGTTGTTTGATCGATCAGGCAACACTGGACCGTTGCCTGAAGGCATCTTCAATGTATGATGTCTGCGCACCGTCGGTGCCCGTCAAGAGCACGATCAAGCAGACCGACAAAGATGATTCCGGAGCCGTTCTTTCGACCCCGGACCGTGAGACTTTACAGGAAATTCAAACTCCTCAGGTATTTCGGTACAATATATTGGTCGAAGCGTATTCCTCCGCAAATCGCAGAGGACGGGTCGCTACGGATGACACCTCGCTCGCCGAAGCCATCGGCGCCAAAGTTCGTCTGGTCGAGGGTGCCTATTCTAATATCAAGATCACGACGCAAGAGGATTTCGCGATCGCCGAATCATTTCTGCAGTCCGCCGCCGATGTTCCCGAAGAGAAAGAGCCGCCGAGAACCAGAGATCCTAAATCTCCCTTTGCGCCTGCCGAACCGTAATCGCGCAGATCACCATCATGCCTTCGCCACGTCCGAAGGCCGTCAACCCCTCTCCGGAGGTCGCGGTCATACAAACCGAATCGACGGGAACCGAGATTAGCTTCGAAACACCGAGCCGGATGTCGCTGATATATGCGGCAAGTCTCGGTGTTTTACATTCAACGGAAAAGGAGACATGAATGATTTTCCGGTCTCCCAGGAAGCGGAGCGCTTCTTTGAGATAAGCCGCACTGTCGGTGATCCCCTGATCGATGCACATCTCGTCCGCTTTTCGACCGAGAATATTGACTCCCGTGATTCCCGATACCGCGTTCGTCAGCGCGTGAAGGATCACATCGCCGTCACTGTTGGCATCAATGGACGGAGCATCGGCGATCCATACGCCGCCGAGGCGTTGTCCGATCCGCGACTTTTCGCCGGTGACAGGATTTCCGGCTTCCGAACCGATGAACCGATGACTGTCTTGCCCGATCGAAAATATATACTCGTACTCCATCTTTGCTCCCTCTCTAAGCATCTGATCCAACCGATAAGTCCTGTTGTGATTTGTTCAACGCCACTCCGATCAACCGATCCCTTCAACGACCCATTGCCTCAGTTCTTCTTGCGACCATGAGCCCCGGGTCGTACCATCGAAGCGTTGATCCACTTTGCCGTCCTTCAAAATGACAAACTCCGGAACGGTCTGCACCTGATAGTGCTCGGTGATGGTCTTTTCGCGAAAAACATTGACCGTTATCACAAGCAATTGTGTGTTATAGTCTTCGGCGATCTGCTCGACCTCTGCGGTCGTCCCGGCGTAATCGTCGTGCAAAGACGTATAAAAGTAAACCAATACAGGGAGCGGAGCGTTGGTGACATAACCGCCGAAGTCCGTGACACTTCGATACAATATGCCGAAACCCTCCCCCTCAAAATCCTCATAGACCATGGCGGTGAGGGACGCGTCGTATGCGTAGTCTCCGAGATAGGAGCGGTAATCGGACGGATCCGGTGTTTTTTTCGCACAAGAAAAGAGAAGGAATGCGCAAACCGTGATGATCACGAGCAGAGCCGCGCACCGCTCGGTTCTGCCGACCCCGCTCCCTTTACTCATCCTTGCCGCCTCCCGTCCGAACCGCGCACATGACCCAATATCCGCCATCCTTTTGGAGCACTTCGCACGCGCCGAAAAGCTCCGTTAATTTCTTGAAGGCCGACGGCGCGCCCTGCTTCTTTTGTAACACCGTATAAAACAGTCCGCCATCTGTCAGGTGCTCGAACGCCCCCTCGAAAAATGCGAACACAGTCTGTTTGCCGGCTCGGACCGGCGGGTTTGTCATGATGATGTCAAACATTCCGGTCAAAGCGGAAAATCCGTCCGATTCAAGGATGGAAACGTGACTGCTGTGATTCAGTTCGGCATTTTCCCGGGCAAGGCCGGTCGCCCGTTCGTTGATATCGACCATCACGATCTCCATCGGCGGAAATACGCGCTTCATCGCAATGCCGACCGTACCGTAGCCGCAGCCGAGATCCAGGAGGCGCCCTCTTCCGATCCCGCGAGCGCCGATATCGGCAATGGCCGTATCCAGCATCAGCCGGGTCCCGAAATCGATATGCTTTTTCGAAAAGACCTGCGCGTCCGTTACGAAACACAGATCGATCCCGTGGATCCGCGTCTCGATCCGGCTCCGATCGGACGGCGTTTCCGGTTTGTCCGAAAAATAATGCTTCATGACTTCTTTGCCCCTTCCCAGATTCGACCGACCCCCGACTTCCGGAGAATGATCAACAGCGGGTATCCGATCAGATACACGACCACCGTTTCACTTAGCGCGATATATGCGATATTGATCAAAATCAATGAAGGGAGAACCGGCCCGTCGGTGAGCAGAAATGTCAGATAGGTTCCGACGATCAATGCGTTGAGGATGACCGGCGGCAACAAAGCGATTAAATCTTTCTTGAACTCTTTGATCTTCGCGAAAACATGATAGAGCCACCTCGTGCAAATTGCCGATAACAGCGTCGCCAATGATCCGAAAATAATGTCCACCGGTCCCAGATTCATCGGGCTCAGCAGATTTGCGAGAAAGCATCCGAGCGCTAATCCCGGAATTGCCGCCGGCATCAGGATCGGTAATACCGCCATACTCTCCGCCAGTCGAAACTGTAGCGGCCCGTACGCGATCTGAGCAAACGGCAACGTCAATATCACATAAACGGCCGCGACGGCCGCCGATGTCACCACATATAAAGTATTCCGATATCCGGATCCCCGGTTTCCCGACATTTCCGATCCTTCCCGACATGAGGTCTAAATCCCGATCATTGACCCCGTCCTTTTGAAATCATTGATCCGCTCTCCCGCGGTGTCTCCCCTATTCTATAACAGTTCCGCACGAATATGAACCGCTTCTTTTCGCGCGATCATATGCTGGTATAATGAGGTCGAGTATGATACCGGCCGGCTATCGTCATCTGCCGCTCAGTAATGGGTACCCAAAAATGAAACAAGACCTGCTTAACTTTTTTCGCACTTTGGATCGGAGACTGTTTCTGCCCGATGAACAGAAGCCATACGCGTATGTTGACGGACCCCTGCCGATCGGGCATGAGCAAACCATCTCACAGCCGTCCCTAGTCCTTGAAATGACCGACCGGCTCGATATCGACTCCGAATGTCGCGTTCTGGAGATCGGGACCGGCTCCGGATACCAGACGGCTTTTCTGGCTGAGTTCGCCCGGGAGGTATATACCGTCGAAAGAATTCCCGCACTCGCCGAGGCGGCCCGGGAGAGGCTCGACCGTCTTGAATATACCAACATTTTCTACCGGATCGGGGACGGTTCCGAAGGCTGGCCGGAGCACGCCCCCTTCGACCGGATCATCATTACCGCGGCCGCCGGGAGTATGCCGGAGGATCTTGTCGCTCAACTGGCCCCGGGAGGGATCATGATCGTCCCGATCGGCCCGCCCGGATATCAGCGTTTGACGCAGATCACCCGTCGCCCGGACGGTCGGTTAAGTACGGACAGTCTCTGCGACGTTGCCTTCGTGGAAATGCGCGGGAAATACGGTTGGGGCAGACATTGATCGCACAACAAAATAAATTGATGGTATAATCGGTAGGCGGGCTTTTTCCCGCTCACTCGAATATTACGCTGCCGTCAACTCGACCTCGATCGGGAGCGGCGAAAGGCGGTCATTATGTCCGAAACAAGAAACAAGTCCCGTTCCAAGCGCAAATGGATCAAACGCGCGATCATTACCCTGATCCTTCTTTTGATCGCGGGAGCGCTTTTCTTCGCGTGGACCTCCTTCCGTAAAAGAACCGCGGACCGGGCGCTTCTTCAAGATACCGTCCGGGTCGCAAGGGGCGATATTTCCATGATCACTCAGGCCGGCGGTTGGGTCTCCTATGCCGACACCGTCACACTGGAAGCTCCGGGAGACGGGACGATCACCGACATCGATCTTCGCCTCGGAGACCTCGTGAACAAGGGAGACGTACTCCTGACCATAACGAACGAGCTGTACAACGACGAGATCCTCGCGCTCGAAAAGGAGCTCGAGGCCCTGGACATGAGCCTTCTGGCCGAATCCTCGATGAAATCCTCCTCTGTTCGTTCTCCGGTCGCCGGTCGGGTAAAAGGCATTTACGTGCAAAAAGGCGACGACCTTTCGGTCGTTTCCCAGACTCTGGACGGAGTCGTCCTGTTGTCGGCCGACGACCTCATGTCCGTACTTCTTCCGTCGGATGCCGACGCCGCTCTCAACGATGCCGTTAAGGTGCTGATCGGGGAACAGACCGTTGACGGAAGGGTGACCTCCGTCGACGAGGACCAAATTGAAATCACGTTTTCCGATCATTCTTTTACGGTCGGCGAGACTGCAAAAGTGACCGACCCGGAGGGCCTTGAGATCGGCACCGGGGAGGTTTGCGTCAAGACTCCGTATTATGTCATCGCGACTGCCGGGATCGTCTCCTCAATACCGGCGGCTCTCAACAAAACCGTCTCTCTCGGCGGCACTCTGATCAATCTCGAAGATTCCGTGTATTCCGCCTCCTACCTTCGCCTTCTGAAATCGCGTCAGGAAGCTCTCGACAAGCTTTCCGAGAAGCGTCTCGGATCCGCGACCACGGAGCTGATCGCATCCGAAAGCGGCGTTATCACCGAACTTTTCGCGCAGAAAGGCAGTACGACCACAAAGGGAGCCCCGGCTCTGACCCTTTCCGTCTCCGATACTTTAGAATTGGTCGTGAACGTGGATGAGATGGAAATCGCGGGCATCACCGTCGGAAAAACCTGCCGGATATTTGTCCCCGCGCTGGAAGGCCAGGAATTTGACGGCACGGTAATAAGAGTCTCCCAAGCCGCCGTGAGCACCGACGGTCTGTCCCGGTATCCGGTC
>JAFGGR010000024.1 GCA_016930475.1 Clostridiales bacterium
GAAGAATATTGCTCTTGGTCAGTTCAATGTCGTCCTCGCCCGACGATCTTGAATAAACACGCTTATAGTGATTATAAACCGCGACCGACAGTGCCTTCTTGGCGCGCTCCTGGCCGATGACATACAGATCCAGAGACGTCTTCAACTCTTCGGGTGTCGGGACATGATCCAACTTGACATTCGCGGACTTGGGAAACACATACTCGTCGTCATCCGCCAAAAGAGATTCACAGAGAATGATACATTCGTTACAAATGTACACGGAGGGGCCGGCAAAAAGTCTGGCTACCTCATGCTCGGTCTTTCCGCAAAAAGAACACCGCACGATCGGGGGATTCTCGTCTGATCCTCTCAAATGCCGGTCCGTCTTGCTCTTGTCATTGGTCATATGCTGCCCTCACTATCCGCAAACGCATCCGGGCACCCCGCAGGGACCCGGTGCGACTATGATACCCATATGGTACCCGAAGTGCAAGCATCGTTCAATGATTCCTATGCTAACAAAATATTAAGAGTTGGTTGCACTCACATTATTCCGCAGTCTGCTTTTTCTTTGCGGAAGACTTCTTTGCGGCCGGCTCATCGTCGATCTCTTTATCCGCAGGCTTCTTGGCAGCCGTCTTCTTGGCTGTCGTCGCGGTCTTCTTCTCGGCGGAAGCCTTCCCCGCCTTCTTCTTCGGTGTCTTGTGATCCTCATGGTCGTGATCGTGATGCGGATCCGTCTTGACAGCCGACGCAGTCAGTACGTCGATGGTCTTATGAACCACTACGCTCTCTCTGATGAAGCTGTCGTTTCCGCCGAGTCTGCCGATCAAATCATCCTTTTGCATCCCGTACTGGGAGGCGATTTTCTCTATCTCCGCATCGAAATCTTCCGGGGTGACCTCGACCTTAAGAGCCTTGGCGACTTCGTCGAGCACCAGATCACTCTTGACACGAACCTGTGCGATCGGCTCCAGACTCTTCTTGAAGTCTTCCATCGTTTGATTACTGTACTGGAGATATTGCTCCAGTTCGATGCCCTGTTGTCTCATTCGCATGGACTGGTCATTTTGCATCTGCTCGACTTCATTCTCGATCATGCACTCCGGAATTTCTACCGACGCATTCTCGCAAACCGCTTGAACCACCGAGTTCTTGTACTCCTCCTCAGCGTGTTTCAGAGCCTGATCCTTAATCTTATCGAAAATGTCCTTACGGTATTCATCAAGCGTATCGAACTCACTGACATCCTTGGCAAATTCATCGTCCAATTGCGGTAGTTCCTTCTCACGGATCGCGTGAAGATGGATCGAAAAAGTCGCTTCTTTGCCCTTGAGTTCCTCGCTGTGATACTCTTCCGGGAAGGTAACCGTGATCGAGAATTCATCGTCAATCGAATGTCCGATTAATTGCTCCTCGAAACCCGGTATAAAACTGTTGGAACCGATCTTAAGATCGTGTCCTTCGCCTTTGCCACCATCGAAAGCGACGCCGTCCACAAATCCCTCGTAATCGATGGTCACTGTGTCACCGTCACGAACCGGACGATCGTCGACGGCGATCAGTCTGGCACTTCTCTCGCGAATACGCTCGATTTCCCGATCGACCTCGGCCTCGGAAGGCTCATGATAGTGATAGGGTGCTTCGACACCCATATACTCTCCCAGCTTGACCTCAGGACGGACGGTCACGGTAACGGTGTATTTCATCCCCGTCTCGGGGCTGATATCCAAAATATCCATCTCAGGCTTCGAAACGACAAGGAGCTTATGCTCCTCGATCGCCGCGCGGTACCCGTCGTTGACGATAAAATCGATCGCGTCATCATAGAGCGCTCCCTCACCGTAATACTGCTTTACAAGCTGAAAGGGTGCCTTTCCCTTGCGAAAGCCGGGAATCTGGAAACGGTTCTTGTTCTTAATGAAGGATTTCTGTACAGCCTCGGCAAATTCTTCCTTAGAAGCCTCCAGGGTAAGAACAACAACGCTGTTTTCTTTTTTCTCAAGTATAGCGGCCATTTGATGCTTTCTCCTTTAAAACGAATCGATTTTACCAAGCAGTTATTTTAACACAATCGCGAGGGTGTTGTAAACGAAAAACAGCGCGTTTGCAACCATTTCGCGATTTTGAGCGATGTCTTTACGGAATACACAAGAGGCACTTCCATGCCTCTTGGGAAAAATTTTCGTCTTGCTCGATGCGTTCTCCGGACATTAACGGTTCGTCACTGTCACCTGGATCCCCGCCAAGACATCAAGTGTCTTTTCGTGGATCACCGAATCATGGCTATCGGTGCAGGAAGCGTCAACGATGATCTTGGCTTCCGGAAGCGCGGTCTTTGCCAACACGGCGTTTGAGAGCACACAGATATTGCTCACCAACCCGACCAATTCGATCTCGGCAAAACCAGAGGAACGCAAATAATCAAACAGTCGATCCGAACCGAACGTGTATTTTTCGAAAACAAGGCATCCCTTCGCCATTTCCTCCAGACGTCCATATAAATCATGACCCTTCGTGCCGCGCACACAATGGATGACCGGCAGATTAGTACCCTCCTGGGTCTCCAGATATTCCGGCTGATGCGTGTCCTTCGTAAAAACGACCGTTTCGCCCCGCTTTTTATAGTCTTCGATCTTCGCGCAGATCGGCTCATGAAGTTTCTCGGCACCCGGGAATCCGAGCGCTCCGTCAACGAAATCATTCTGGTAGTCCACCACGATCAGAAGCTGTGTCATCAAATCATCCTCCTTCAACCGTTTGTAGCCTCATAATACGGTATGAACTCCGAAAAATAAACACCCGAAGGCGCTCTCCTTTATGAAAGAATCGTTTATAATCAAGTCATCAATCAACCACGGCTTGCCTTCGGGCGATCGAGGGGATATTTATGACTCGCTTTACTCCTTTTCATTTCACCCACTCTGTCGAATTGGGCGTTGCGACGGCTCCGACTCAAATCGAGGGCTTCCCGACGAAAAACTCTTGGTACGACTGGGCATCGATTTCCGAAAAAATCGTTGACGGCAGTTCTCCCTTTCGTGCCAACGAGCATTGGGATCGTTATAAAGAAGACATCGATCTGATGGCAAGTCTTCACATCCGCCATTACCGCCTCGGACTTGAATGGAGCCGGATCGAGCCGGAGGAGGGGCGATTTGATGAGGCAGTCGTCGAGCATTATCGCGAAGAACTGATATATATGCTCGAAAAGGGCATCCGCCCGCTCGTCACACTCCATCACTTTTCAAACCCGAGTTGGTTTGAGCGCCGCGGCGGGTTTCTGAACAAAGACAGTATTGATATTTTCTTGCGCTTCGTTCGTTACGCAGTAAAAAAAATCTCAGACCTCTGCTCCGAATATATCACCGTCAACGAACCGAATGTGTACGCAGTGAACGGCTATCTGTACGGCATCTGGCCGCCCGGAAGAAAAAAGATCCGGGAAGCGTTTTCCGTCATGCGAAATCTTTCGATTTGTCACCTTCGAGCATATGAGGATATTCACGACATTTTCGGAAATAAGCCGGTAAGGGTCGGGTATGCCAACCACATGCGAGTTTTTCGCGCGAAAAGTAACTCGCCCTTCGGAAAACTTCAGTCCGAAATACTTGACTGCCTTTTTCAGGGCTCCGTTACGCGACTGATGACTACAGGACGATCCGCTTTCCCGATGTATTGGTTTTCGGGCGTGAAGAAATATCCGCACTGCGATTTTATCGGAATAAACTATTACACCCGGTGTACTATGCATCTGCTTCAGGAAATTCCGGTCCCCGAGCATGTGCCCCACAACGATCTCGGCTGGGAAATATACCCGGATGGCATTACGGAACTTTGCGAAAAATATCACTGTCTCTATAAACTGCCGGTCTGGATCACGGAAAACGGAACATGCGATGCACGGGATGCTTTTCGCGCATCGTATATCTATGAGCACCTCCGAAGGATCGCCCTTTCTCTGCCCTTTGTTGAGCGATACTATCACTGGACATTCATCGACAATTTTGAATGGTCGGAGGGCGAAACCGCTCCGTTCGGCCTGGTGCAAAACGATTACGCCACGCAACGGCGCACCGTCCGGGAAAGCGGGAATTTCTACTCCGAAATCATTGCGGAAAACGGCGTCTCGCAGGAAATGATCGACATGTATCTTTCATCTGCGTAAGATGTTTCTTATATTTTGCCGTACAGTAAGTTCTTAATGATGTGTTGGGAGAAGCAAAAACGCGAAAACCCCCGGACACCATAAACGTGTTTGGGGGTTTTCTGTTGGCGCGCCCGGCAGAGATCGAATCCACAACCTTCTGATCCGTAGTCAGACACTCTATCCAGTTGAGCTACGGGCGCAATTCACTGCTTATAACAGCACGTTGTATTTTATGCCACACGTCCGTTCTTGTCAATGGAGAACCTCGCTTCATTTTTCGAAAAGGCACTCGGCACGGTTAAGCTTCAAAAATTCGCCCGACATGTCATGATCCCTTGCTAAACGATCGGGAATCGCTCTTCCCGCTTGAACTTCTTCGGTCCGTGATGGTATTGTTAGTCTGAAAGTATGTGCAGGGTATGCGCGACTTTTCATAACGAACAACAAGACTGGCGGTATGTTGCACAAATGATCATGGATCCCGAGACCAACCGATTGGTGCTTCCGCACCTTTACAACGCCCGTGATATGGGCGGCATGATGACCCGATCCGGAAAGCGGACGGCGTATAAACGCTTTATTCGCTCCGATTCGCCGGCGGCACTGGACGAACAGAGTGTGGACGAACTGATTGCCTACTCGGTCCGGACCGTTATCGACCTTCGTTCCCTTCAGGAGATGGAACGAACGGGCAACCCGTTTATCCACCGGCCTGAGATTCTTTTTCGAAACATTCCTCTGATCGCCATCGATCCCGAGGATCGCGACGACCCGACAATGGGCTATCTGGTCGAGAATCGACTCGGTCATCTTTACATAATGATGCTTGAGCATTCGAGAGAAGCATTGGTTGATGTTTTTCGAACGATCATCACCGCACCGGAGGGTGCCATCGTGTTTCACTGCCTGCACGGAAAGGACCGGACCGGGCTGATCGCTGCGCTTCTTTTCCTGTTGGCCGGGGTTTCCCGCGACGATATCGTCGGCAATTACGCCTCGTCCTTTGAATATATTCGGCCGCTGGTCGATCCTCTTTTTAAAAGCATGCCGGAAAACACACACCATATGTATCGCTCCGACGCGGAAAATATGTGCTTTCTTATGGATCACATCGACGCGCAATATGAAGGCCGTGCGGATTTATATTTGCAAGGTTTGGGCTTCAGCGAAAGAGACATCGACAAGATCCGGGATCGGATGTTCTGACCCGCACTCGGCATTTCGGGTTCTAGATCGCCTCGAGAGTGATTCCGGATACCGTGTCGCCGGCTCCGCGTGAGAGACGGATTCTGAGCCGGTACGCCTGCTCGTCATTCTCGGTGATGAGAATGAATCCGGTCTCATCCGCGAAGGGATACAACGCCATGAAATCGTCGAGCGTCATGCCGACCCGGATACTTCTTCCGATCGAAAAATCAGGTCCCGTGGATCCGATCTGAATACGGGTGATCACACCTTCCCAGGCACCACTGGAATCAATGGTTCCTCGGAGATTGATCCGGGCCGTTTGATAATCGACGATCAGGTCATACTCCGGCTCCGTCGCTTGGGTTTTAATCGAACCGGATGGGTCGATCCGGCTGAATGTGGTCAGCAACGGATCTCCGAGCAGGGACTCAAAATATGCGTTGTTCGAATGATCTCCGATGCGCAGGGTACGTGTATTCCCGGAATAGAGATATAGATCTCTGACCTTCAAGGTATCCGTCAGAACGTCATTTACGATAATGACACCGAAATCACTTCTTGAAATCGTGACCGTGCGGGGCTCATACTCGAGCAATTCATCATCCAAAACGCCCTGCTGATTGAAGACGATTTGTGTGATATCCGCTGAGGCCATGCGATATTCCCGGAAGTCGGTTTTGACCCTCAATAGGTAGAACCGGCACATCTCCTCTGCCTTCAGGCGGATCGTACTGTTCGAAAAGGAATAATCCCGGTCATGATAACTATTCTGAAGCATCGAATAGACCGCATCCGCGTTCTGATCCTGCAGCGAGGTAAAATACAATTCCGAAAAGCGGTACATTTCGACACATTGACGCGCCCACTCAGATGAGAGATAAAGGGTCCCGTTCTCCTTTTGCTGAAAATAGATCAGCGTCGAGTCGTCTTCTTTTACTCCATCATACTCCAGCATCACCGGAACGCTTATTTCCAAGAGTTCTTCTTCGCTCGGGAGTTTTTCGATGAGAGCCTCGCAAATTTCGAGACGGCTGTCGTCCTTCATAATCTGAAAAGAAAGGAGCGCTCCTTTTCCGTCCCCGAGTCTTGCCAAAACGCCGATGTACTCCTCGAATTCAGCGATCGACATCCCGTCTAATTGGTGATTGGGGACGGAAGAATAGACCGTCGCGATCTGACTCGGGTCAGTCAGACAAGAGGAAATGAGGCGAACCAAATTGGACTTCCCGATGGGCGGCTCATTTTCCTGAAGACGCGATTGACCTCCGGTCAACCGATCGATCAAGCCGGAGATATCGGAGCAGGAGATCAGGGAAAACGACATGATAACGACCAGAAACGCTGCCGCAGCACGAATCCGAACGGCGTGGAATTTATCCTTGATTCCTCTCATCGTCTCGTGATGCAAAACCTTTCCCTCCGGTCGATCTGTTGGTTACTTGTGCTCGGCGTTCTTTCTTTGCCTCTTCGCCTCGAAAACAATGACTCCCGCCGCAACGGCGGCATTCAAACTGTTGACGTGGCCCTCCATCGGAACGGATACCGTGACGTCGCACTTGCTCAAAATATTCTCATGCACGCCTTCTCCCTCACTGCCGATAATGAGAAGAAGCGGTCCGCCGTAATTGGCCTTATCATAAGGCATTTCCGCGGAAGCATCGGTGCCGAATACCCAGAAGCCCTTCTTCTTAAGATCATCGATCGTTCTGGAAAGATTTGTGACACGTGCCACCGGTACATATTCTATCGCTCCGGATGAGGTTTTGGCAACCGTTGCATCGAGTCCGATCGACCGATGACGCGGGATGATGATCCCGTCAACGCCCGCCGCATCTGCGATCCGAAGTACTGAACCGAGATTATATGAGTCCTTTAACGAGTCCAGCATGACCAGGAAGGGATCGCCTTCTTTCTTCGTGGCTTGTTCGATCATTTCGTCGATCTCGATGTAATCATGGCTGGCTATTTGTGCGATCACGCCTTGGTGGATCCGAGTCGATGACATTTTGTCCAAGACCGTTCGAGGTACTTCCACGAGTGGAATTCCCTGGTCACGCGCCATCGCGATGATCCGTCCGATCGTCGGATCCAATCGCGAGCCATCCGACGAGGCCACCCAAATTTTATTAAAAGTCCGCCCGGCGCGTAACGCTTCCATGATCGGATTTCTGCCCTCCAACCGATCGTCGGGAGCGGCATCCTCAGCTTGGGGATTTCTCTCCTGCGGAACGATTTCACGAGCGGCAAAAGGCTCAGAGCCTCGGGTGGATGTTTGACTGAACGGCCTGCCGCCGCCCGGTCCGGGTCGGCGACCTGCGGGAGTGACGGAAGGTCCTCCAAAACGAGGGCGCGCACCCGATGTCGGTTTGTAGGTTTTCCCGGAAGTCGGAGCGGAACCGCGTGCGGAGCCTTGTCCGAAGGATTTACCTGATGTTGATGCGGAGCCGCGTCCCGGAGCTCCCTCGGAAGAGCCTTCGAAATCCGGGCGCGATCGCCGTCCCGAATATGAATTGCCTGTCAGCGGGCGAGCCGTTCGGTTCTCTCCGCTGTTTCTTTTCGAGCCGAATCCGCCGGATTCCGGGCGTCTTGCCCCGCCCTTGTTCGATCGACTATTTTCTGAAGGTCTGCGTTGATCCGCCATTTTTTTCTCCTTTGATGCATTCGTTGTTGTGGATACGATTCGTTTATTGATCGGAATGTTCGCTCGGATCGCCCCGATCCGAAATTTCGAAGATCCGGATAATGATCTCGTCCAATCGCTCGTGTCGGTCCATAAGAAAAAGGTATCCGATGACCGCTTCCATACCGGTCGCGTATTTGTAGTCCGAAGGACTGGCGTTGCGCGCCGAACTCGCCGGGTTGCTGTTTTTACCTCGCCTGAATACGGACAGTTCTTCCTCCGTCAGTATGTCCAGGATCGCGCGCGCTGTTTTGGCCTGAGCGGCCGCGCTGACATGACCGATCGCCAGTTTGTGGATCGAGCCGGATTTACTTCGATTGCGCGCCGCGACATGAAGTCGGACGTACAACTCGAAAACCGCGTCTCCGACATACGCCAGAACGGATGCGGGCACCTCCCGGATATCATCGTTGATGATCGGAACAATCATAACTTTATTACCTGTGGGCCGGACGGTGTGTCCTTGATCTGATATCCGAGCGCAGTTACCCGGTCGCGCAATTGATCGGCCAGCGCAAAATCTCTCTCTTGCTTGGCTAATGTACGTTTCTTGACTAAACGAGTCACCTCGTCGGGAATTCGGATCCCATCCTCATCCTCGCCCAAAATATCAAGCCCCAGGACCTCGCCGAGTTCCATGATCTTGTCGGCGGCCGAAAGAAGCGCATCCGAGGAAACCGACGGATTCTGACATGCCGTATTCGCGGTGCGCACAAGCTGAAAGATCGCGGTGATCGCATCGGCGGTATTGAAGTCATCCTCCATGGCGTCGAGAAAATCGCGCGACGTCTTTTCGATCGCTTCCATGAGTTCCCATGAGCTCCGTTCGTCTTTTTGTGTCCTCTTCCGATCCTCGGCGGCACCGGTGAAGCGCAGATTCACGACGGACTCGCGAATCCGATCCAGACCGTTCTCTGCGGCTTCCAACAAGCTGTCGGCGAAATTTATCGGCATCCGGTAGTGACCGGTCAGGATGAAGAAGCGGATGACCCGATACTCGAATTTCTTAATAATGTCCCGGATCGTAAAGAAATTGCCGGCAGACTTGCTCATCTTCTCATTATCGATGTTCACAAACGCGTTGTGCACCCAATATTTAGAGAGCGGAGCACCGGTCAGAGCCTCACTCTGAGCGATCTCGTTCTCATGATGCGGAAAAATCAGATCTTGCCCGCCTCCGTGGATATCGATCGTGTCGCCGAGATGCTTACGGATCATCGCCGAGCATTCGATATGCCAGCCGGGGCGGCCTTCTCCCCAAGGAGACGGCCAAGCCGGCTCGTTCTCCTTCTTCTTTTTCCAGAGGACAAAATCGCCGGGATTTCTCTTCCCTTCGGCCTCGCGAACGTTCTCTCGTTCACCCGCACCCTCGACCAGATCGTCCAGATGGTACCGCGACAATTTCCCGTATTCCGTGAACTTCGAGACATCGTAATAGACGCCGTCAGGAAGTTCATACGCAATACCCTTTTCCATGAGCTCAGAAATCAAACCGATCATCTCGGGGACTGTTTCCGTCGCTTTCGGCTGATGCGTCGGGCGAAGGATCTTCAGGCGATCCGCATCGATATAGTACTCCTTAATGTAACGCTCGGATATATCGTCGATCGTCGTGTCCTCATCCCGGGCGCGGCGAATGATTTTGTCGTCGATATCTGTAAAATTCTGGCAGAATTCCACCTCGAAGCCGATGTACTCCAAATACCTTCTCATCGTGTCGAAATTTATAAAGGCCCTGGCGTTCCCAATATGAAAGAAATCATAAACCGTAGGACCGCAGGCATACATCTTCACCCGCCCGGGTTCCACCGGTATAAATTCTTCTTTGCTTCTGGACATAGTATTATAGAGCTTCATAATCCCTCCGGAAAAGCAGAAATGGCCGTTCGGTCTTGCATAATATTAGCACCGAAAGGGAGAAATAAAAACGTTCGAACCGCAAGTTCAGTTTTATGTTTCTTCTTTCTCGTATTTGTCGGGGTCACACATGGTCGGCAAATACTTCTGATCCGGCTCGATGCCGGTTTGTTTCTCGATCGCCATGACCCGATGAAGTATCTTGCAGAGCTCCTGTTCAACGGGATCCGCCGTCACCGCATGATCCAGTTCCTTCGAGTGAACGATCGGACGTCCGTCGATTCGAACCACTTTGGCGGGGATACCGACGACCGTTGCCTTGCTGGGAATTTCGTTAAGAACCACCGCATTCGCTCCGATCATCGTGTTGTCTCCGACGGTAAACGCTCCGAGAAGCTTGGCGCCCGCGCCGATCAGGACATTATTTCCGATCGTCGGGTGCCTCTTTCCCTTACAGTGGCCGGTCCCACCCAACGTGACTCCATGATAGATCGTGCAGTTATCCCCGATCTCCGCTGTCTCACCGATGACCGTCCCCATTCCGTGATCGATAAAGAGTCCCTTTCCGATCCGGGCGCCGGGATGGATCTCAATACCCGTAAAAAAACGGCCGGTCTGAGAAACCCACCGGGCGATCGGAAATATACGATGACGGTAAAAAAAATGGCCGATTCGATGATAAACCAGTGCATGAAAACCGGGGTATAACAAAATAACACTCAAAATGCCCCGGGCAGCGGGATCTCTATCGGCTATTTGTTTTGCATCATTTATTAAGCCCATTTGCTTGCCCGTTTCC
>JAFGGR010000216.1 GCA_016930475.1 Clostridiales bacterium
CTTCCGTATGCTATCGGTGCCGCGATCGCCGATCCGAAAAGACCTGTGGTCTTGTTTGTCGGAGACGGCGGACTTCAGATGACGATCCAGGAACTCGGGCCGCTTAAATCCTTGGGGCTCAACGTGAAGGTCGTGATCATGGACAATCAGCAACTCGGAATGGTTCGCCAGTGGCAAGAACTTTTTTACGGCAAGAGATACAGCCAGACGATCCTCGATAATAATCCCAACTTTATCCAGATCGCGGACGCCTACGGAATCAAGGGAGGGCGCGCGACCAACGCGGCCGAACTGATCGAAGAGATCGAAAAGATGAGGGAAACCAAGGAACCGTACGTTCTGCATGTTATGTTGGACGTGAAAGAACTGGTGTATCCGATGATCCCCGCAGGTAAGAACCCGGAAGACATGATGATGCCGGGTATGTGATAAGTGTCGGCTCCGGATCGTGGTCGATCGAGATGTCGACCGCTATGACAAAAATTAAAGAACAAACTGCCCGTGAAGCGAGATCGTTTCACGGGCAGTTTTCTTATCCTTAATTGGGTCGTTGGAGACGCGATGTAAGAGGTTATCGGTAAGCCTCTCGGGCGCGGTCGTTCTTCGTCGGCTTCAATCCTCTTCGTGAGAATCCGAGCAGAGGCGGGGGACCCGGGTTGGCCGGTTCTCATCGTCGAGCGCCACATAGGTCAGGTAGGCAGTATTGATCTCCTCCCGGTTCCCGTCGAGGGTCTCGACAAAAGTCGAGACCCGGACTTTCATGGAGGTGTTTCCGACGGACTCGACCTCCGAGATCAACAGAAGCGTAGAATTGAGCTCCGCAGGCGCACGGAAGGACAGGTGGTCGATCGCCACGGTGGTCACCTGAGCCCCGGCATGCCGGCGGGCGCATATCGCGCCGACCACGTCGATCATCTCAAGAAGTGCGCCGCCGAATAATCTTCCGGATCCGTTCGTGTGCCGGTACATGACGATCTGAACGTGCTCCGTGTGCGAATCGCACCGCTTCTTGACGTTCGATCCCAGACCACTTGTATCCGCGGCCGCGGATCGTTCCTTCTCAGCCGGATCTTTGTCGGCAGAGTTCGGGGTCTTTGTCGTATCTTGCATTTTTCCCTCCGATGCTCCTTAAAAGGGCTGTCTCATCGAGTTTTCCCGTAAGACAGCCCGAATGTCTATCTGTCTATGAGCGGATTACAGCCGCATTTTGCGGATGTCTTCCTTCAGTCGCTCCAAATCGGCCAGAAAATCCTGAATATCATGCTCATGCTCGAGCTCGTCATTGAGTATGGTGATTGCCATCTGATGGGTCGACATGTCCTTACCGTGTGTGAATTGCGCAATATCCTCATACCGTTGGATAGCGCAGCGCTCGCCGGCCAGATTCTGTTCCAGGATTACCTCGATATAGGGGTCGGTCGGCTCCTCGTAGGGACATTTCGCGTAACTGGCCCATTGGCTCGGATTGAGAAGCGGAGTTCCGCCCAGTTGGAGGATGCGTCCCGCTACCAACTCCGCATGCCCGAGCTCTTCGGTCGCGTGAAGAAGGAGTTCCGGTTCGACTTCGGAGCGCATCGGACCTTCCATGACACGGGCTCCGACCCAATACTGATAATACGCAAGCCATTCCTCGGCGAGCGCTTCGTTGAGCATTTGAATCAATTTGGAAACGTCAAGATTCGCGATTTCGATTGCCTTGTTACCCATATATGACCTCCTTCTTTCATTTCCGAAAAGCGTACAAGATTATTATATCTGTTTGCCTCGTGAGAAGTAATCAACAGAATGTGAACACAAAATGATTGTTACAAAGCATCTTGACGATGTATAATTACAATGCCTGTCAGTCTGGTATTTTGTTAGATTTCAAGGAGAAGAAGCATGGCCAAGAGCAAGTTTTCCGCAGTGATCGATTTGGGGTCTCTGGCGCTTCGGCTCAAGATTTTTGAGATCAATGAAGACAAGAGTCCGCATGAGATCGAGGCGGCCCGGTCATTTTTGTCGTTCGGGGCTCAGACCTATCGCGACGGGAATATTTCGTCGGAGCAGGTCGCCGAGATCTGTGAAATTCTTTCTTCGTTTCAGATTAAGCTTAAGGAGTACAAACTCACCGACGCGATCTGCGTGGCGACCAGCGCTTTTCGAGAGGCCGGTAACCGGGATTTTATCATCGAGCAGATCCGTTTGAGAACCGGGCTGAGCATCTACGTTCTCGACAACGCGGAGGAACGATATTATCACAATCTTGCGGTCAAAGAGAATCAGCCTGATTTTCTGAATATTATTCAGACCGGCACGATGATGTTGGACATCGGTTCCGGCAGTATCCAGGCGACCGTATACGATAAATCGGATCTGGTTTTCAGCCAGAATATGCTCCTCGGTTCCCTTCGGGTCAGCGAGATGCTATCGGATCTGGAGCGGCAAACGACGCACTATGCCGATGTCCTCGAGGAGTTTATCTCGCAGGATCTGGACGATTACCACGCCGTAGAGCCCAAGGGTATCGAGTATAAGAACTACATTGCATTTGGCGGAGACATTGGATTTATCAAGCGGATGGCCGGTCACTCGCCCAGAGAATATTGCTTTTTATCCAAGAAGAAATTTCTGGATGTTTACGAGACCCTTCTTCGGACCCGGACATCGGATTTGATCCTCTCCTCCGATATTCCGGCGGCGAACGCGTCGCTTCTCCTTCCTACCGCCATTCTCATCAAGAAAATGCTGGATTATACGGGACTTGACGGTGTGCACCTTCCGGCCGCGTCTCTGACGGACGGCGTTGTCTATCATACGGAATCCGTCGCCGGCCATTTCAAGCTGATCATGGACCCGAAGCTCGACGTGATTTCGGCGGCGCGTCACATCGCCAAGAGATACCGCTGTGATAAGAAACATATCGATAATGTGGAGAGTAATGCGCTCCTGATTTTCGATTCCGTTAAGAAATATCACGGGATGAGCGACCGGGACCGGCTGTTGCTGAGGCTTTCGGCAATCCTTCACGAGGTAGGAAAATACATACACGTCAGCAACCACAGCTCCCGGTCGTATCATATCATCAACACGATGGAACTCATCGGTATCAATGAGACCGAGCGCGAGAATGTCGCGTGCATCGCGCGTTATTACACCAAATCCAACCTCTTTGTCGACCGATATTACCAGTATCTTTCGCCAGAACGAAGGACTGTCGTGTCTAAACTGACCGCGATCATGCGGCTTGCGGACGCCATGGACGCCGCGCACAAACAAAAACTTCGGAATTTGAGTGTCACGGTCGCGTCGGGTACAATGGATATCGCGTGTGACAGTTCTCTGGATCTTACATTCGAGCAATGGGCGTTTAACCATAACGCGGATCTTTTCGGTCAAGTCTTCGGTATTACACCGATTCTGCGACTTCGGAGGCAACCGGTATGACGACGAAAAAAAGTAAGGAGCGCAAAGACGGTAAAGCGTCGACGGTCAAGCCACGGGACAATGACGGGGTCGAGGCAAACTCGGACCGTTATTTCAACCGGGAACTCAGTTGGCTGGAGTTCAACGATCGGATCCTTTTTGAGGCGCGCGATACCAAGCACCCCCTTTTGGAACGCTTGAAGTTTCTTTCCATCACCGCGTCGAACCTGGACGAGTTTTTTATTGTGCGGGTCGCCTCGCTTCGGGATATGTTAAGCATCAACTATAACGAGAGAGAAATTTCCGGACTCACGGTCGGGGAGCAAC
>JAFGGR010000217.1 GCA_016930475.1 Clostridiales bacterium
CGGATAGTCCGCGATACGGGCCCAGTCGACCTCCGAGAGGCAATAATTGGCGTACACACCGTTTTGCCAGGCGCCATCCACACCGTAACGCTCACCGTTTTTGTCGTTGACGATCCGGTTGGAGGCGGTTTGACCGGGAAGGCGGCGCAGACCGGATAGATCGACTCCGTTATGCTGAAGTAGAGCCTTGATCCGGTCTCCGGCCTCGTCGGTCCCGATGGCGCCGAGAAAAGCGGTATCCCAGCCGAGAGACCGAAAACGGATCGCTTGGTTGAGGGCGTTTCCTCCGGCGTAATACTCGTCCTGTTGCGGGAAATAATCCATTGCGGCGACGCTGAAACACGCGGCTTTTTTCATTAAATTGACCTCCTGACGCGAAGGTTGGTTTGGGCGGGGTCCGGGGATCCGACCCACATGTCATCATTGTAGCATGAAGCTCGAATTGTAAAATATGCAAACCTTGTATAAGATGAAGGAAAGAAGTCGGTCGGGACCGACCGCGTGGATCGCGAGGCCGATTTCAGTCCGTCCGGATAACGCCGGACGGGCATGGACGATAAACCGAAGAGGAGGGAGTCCATGTTTGATTTCAATTTGTTCCCGGCTCTGTTGACGGATAGCTTTATATTCAGAGTTCTTTTCGCGGCGCTTCTCGGCGCGTTGATCGGTCTTGAGCGGGATATTCGGGGCCGGTCGGCCGGTCTTCGTACAAATATTCTGGTCTCTGTCGGCTCTTCGGTTTTTATGCTCATATCGATCGGGCTCGCGGTGAGGTGGCTGGATTCGTATCCGGGGTCCGCGGCTGCGGACCCGACCCGGATCGCGGCGCAGATCATCACCGGTATCGGTTTTATCGGCGCCGGCGCGATCATCAAATATAAATTCTCGGTCCAGGGACTGACGACGGCCGCCTGCCTGTGGACGACCTCCGCGATCGGAATGGCCTGCGGCGCGGGATTTTTTGAGATCGCGATCCTGGCGACTGCAATCGCGATCTTCGTGCTGACCGTCTTAAACCACGTGGAGAAGCTTTACTCCAAGGATAATTACCGGATCATCAAAATCACGGCGTATAAGGATGTTGCGATCGCGAAGATCATTGAACTGATCCAAAAGCAGGATATCCTGGTCCTCCATTATGACGTGGAGAAGGACTACGAGCACGCTACCGTCGCGATCACGGCCGAGGTCAAATTCCAGAACAAGGAATCGGATGACCGGATGGCCGAATCGGTGATCGGCGCGCTTGAAAAGAGTGAGCTTCCGGTCATTAACGTGTACTGGCGGCACCATTAAGGAAATCCCGGATTTGAATGATTTGACACAATGGTGTTACCGTGTTTCGAACATAAGCGGAAACACATTTTATTTGCAACTGATATGTCTCTCCGATTGATCCCGCACAAGTTTCGCATGACATCCTAGGGATAGTTGACATTACAAGTTGTCTTTGTTAGAATCAGGGCAATACGTCAACGTGTAATCATTGAGAGGAGAATTATTATGTATCATGGGGTTGCTATGAAGAGAACATCGGCGGTTTTTGTCACGCTGGGTCTGGTTCTGATTTTAGCTTTGTTGATTCCTCTGGCGAATGTTTCGGCAGATACCATTAAGTACACCAAAAATTTCGGCCGAGCCGCGACGACTTACACCGGATCGATATCGATGCCTTCGAGTTCGTTTTCGATCAGCGAGAGTGCTTCATGGATTACGGCAACAAGAACCTCGTACTATAACTTCAAAATTACTATCTCGGAAAATACACTTGATTATCGATCTGCGACGGTAAAGGTTGTTAACGGCGGAACTATTTTCAACTATGAAATATGTCAGTCTGCGGGACGATTCCTCGTTACATTCGACAATAACAACGGAACCGGCGGTCCGGGAACCCAATATAAACTCTATAGTTCGAGCATTACGATCAGCAATATTGAACCGACGAAATCGGGATATACTTTCCTGGGCTGGTCCGCGTCCTCGACTGCCACTGCGGCGACGTATCTTCCTGGTGCCACGTACTCCACATTGTCTTCGTCGAAATTATACGCCGTCTGGCGGCAAAAAACCGTGTGCACCGTGACGCTCTGGGGAAACGGCGGCACACTTGACGCAAACAACGAGGAGATCGCCAACTACCAGGTCTATCAGAACGATACGTTCATATTGAACACCACGGCCCATCGGACCGGATATGCCTTCCAGGGCTTTGCGACGGAAGCGTTAGCGACGACGATCTCGTATTCGCCAAGTCCTTACACGAGGATTCCGATCAGTCAGAATCTGAATCTGTACGCGATCTGGAAAGGCATCGAATACACGATTACCTTTGATGTTAACGCTGGTGACGCGACGTGCTCTGAAACCAGTCGAAAAGTGTCATACAACGATAAGTTGGGATCTCTTCCGACTCCGACGAGACCCGATTATGAATTCCTGGGCTGGTACACCGAAAGCGGATATCAAAGGACATCGATCAGCATCATGGGGATGGCAAATCTGAAATTGGTAGCGCGTTGGAAGCAAATCAACTGTACCCTGACTTATGACGCAAACGCATTGACCGCAACCGGTACGCCGACCTCGGTGACCGTGAAAAACGGTACGATGGTGACGATTTCGGAGACCCGGCCGACCCGTAAAGGCTATACGTTCATGGGCTGGGCGACAACCGCCACTGCAACCTCCCCGAATTATTGGTATCACATGGGGGAATCGATCAAGCTGGAAGCGGATCTGAAACTCTTTGCCGTTTGGGAACAAAACATATGCGGAATTGTTTTCGACGCGAATGGAGGATTGATCGAGGGGACTTCCGACGAAAGATACGGATATTCGATTAATCAATATGATTGGATCGGAGTAACGGCGACGGCGGTCAGAACCGGGTATACTTTCAAGGGTTGGGCATTTGTCGAAGATGCCGAGGTTCCGGACTATATTCCGAACGAAAATATTCGGATTGAGGTTTCGACGAATCTGACTTTCTGTGCGGTGTGGGAAGAAATCCAATATACCTTGGTATATGACGTAAACGGAGGAGAAAGTGCGCCAAATTCGGAGACAGCATTATACGAACAGTCGGTGGTTGTTTCATCAATATGCCCAACTCTAACAGGGTATCAATTCTTGGGGTGGTCAGACACGGACGCGGAAGCCGACAGCGGCTACGCTAAATACACAAGCGGCTCGAACATAACCATGAAATCCAATCTGACACTATTCGCAGCTTGGGAAATAATTCCGTCATTGATTAGCAGTAATGCTGAGAATATTTTGGAGTTGCCGAACGATGATACTGATAGTGTCGGGAGAATTGAGGTAACGTTATCAGGAAAACCAAATACTCGCTACCGAGTCCACATCGATCATCCTACAGATTTTATGTGGGTGAATATTCCCTATAAATTGACAGGTGTTGACGAGAACGGTGTTGATTTTGCTAATGATGGAAATGTTCAAACGGATTACAAGGGCGAAGTTACATTCGAAATAACATATGACAAACTCGGAAGGGCGCCGAGCACAGAGTATTTGACTGCGTCCTTATTAGTCACTAAGTTAAAAGCAGATAACACCTTGGACACGAGGCTTTCTTGTAAGTACGAGCTTCGCCAATATGGACGAAAAATACAGACAGCAGCAGCATATCCGTTCGTCAATATGTTTAAGGAGCAGCCACAATATGCGGAAGCAATGGCACTTGATATCTACAACGGCTACCCTCAATCCATGGTAGTAACAAATAAAGAACTCGAGGACTGCATAGGAGTAATTGATGGTTCTGTCAGGGAAGTATTTATAGAACCGGATGGGGGAGATTTTGTTCTGGAATTTAGCGACACGATGAAATGTATAAATACTGGTGTTGAAAGCTTTTTTCAACCTTCTTTTGATTGTGATTGTGATTGGATTGATGTAAGAAAATTGAATGATTATGATAATCGGCTTTACGTCCGCGTTGATTTCTATAGAGTGCCTTCATTGGAGGTTTTAGATCCGTCTCCGTCAGCACGGAGCGGAGAAGTAATTATTGAGCTAGGAGAAGGACGCGAGTATCGAATCACATTAAAGCAGTACCCGCTTTCAAGACAATCAAATAAAAGCCTGAGTATGAGTAATAGTTATTTATGGGACTTAATGCCAGATGGGGATAGAGCTTATTTTACCGGGAGTGAAAATACCGACGGAGAACTATTCCAAAAGAAATTAACTGACGGAACCTATTATGCCGTTCGTTCATACAACTTGTTAGGCTATTACTATGTTGACTACATATTCTACACAAGAACCGGACAAGGAGATAATTTGATTATCAAAGAAATTGAATCATGGGGATTAGAAATTGTTCGACAGAATGGAGAGAACAGTTATAGTATTGTTCCGAAAGAGGAATTTGGAGGAAGCGGGATTTATATTAATGATTTTTTGACAAGCAAAATTGATTGCATAATGGATAACTGATGCACTATGGATTTGACATAATGAAGACGATTAATCTTTTGTGCAAAGTACACTTTGAAGATTTTATAAGCAAATCGTTATACTAAATGAACAGATCGCATTATATGTCTAGTCGTTTAATCCGCGAATAGAGAACAGCACAGCACAAGACAGTATTCTTCATCGGAGACACATACCAACATAGATTAAAATTTTCGAGAAAATAAGAAGCCATCCCTATTTATGATGGGATGGCTTCTTATTTTTTAGATAATCGGTTCAACTGTGCGTACCCACAGATACTCCGTTTTTCGGGATTGCATTACTCCCGCTACCTTACCACTCTACCGGACCCGTCGCCGCCCAGCAAGGCACGGACCTCGGCGACGCTTACACGGTTGAAGTCCCCGCTGATCGAGTGCTTGAGACAACTTGCCGCAACGGCGAACTCGAGCGCCTCGGCGTCGGTTTCACAGGAGAGAAGTCCGTAGATCAAGCCGCCCGAAAAGGAATCGCCCCCACCGACGCGATCGACGATGTCGCGGATCTCATAACGGTGGCTTAAAAGAAACTCGGAGCCGTTATTCATACAGGCCGACCAGCCGTTACTGTCCGCGCTTTCGCTCTCGCGGAGGGTGACGGCGATTTTTTGAAGATTCGGGTAGTCCTTAAGGACTTTATCGGTCAACAGGCGGTATTTTTCCGTATCGAGTTCGCCGGATTCAACGTCTACGGCGGTCTCGATCCCGAGCGCCTTCTGGCAATCCTCTTCGTTGGCGATCAGGATGTCGACGAAGCGGACGATCTCGGGCATGACCTCTTGCGCGGTCGTTCCATATTTCCAGAGATTTTCTCTATAGTTGAGGTCCAAAGAAACGGTGATCATTTTTTCTTTAGCGAGGCGAAGAGCCTGAAGGGTCAGGTCCGCGGCGCCTTGGGAGAGGGCGGGCGTGATCCCCGTCACGTGGATCCAATCAACACCGATGAAGGCGGCGTCCCAGTCGACATCTCCGACGACGGCCCGGGCGATCGAGGAACCCTCACGGTCGTAGACGACCTTGCTCGGACGTTGATTCGCACCGGTCTCTAAAAAATAGATTCC
>JAFGGR010000218.1 GCA_016930475.1 Clostridiales bacterium
TCCCGCTCACGTTTGGTATGAGCGGACTCGTCGGACCGACGCGTTTGCTCGGCGAGCGAAGCGGATGGACGATCGAGGAGTGTACCGGGGTATTGAGTTCCTTGCCCGCCGGTGCCGTCGCTTTCCCCAATCTTGAGCGAAAGCATCTCTTGTCGGGATGTCTTCAAGCTTCCCTGTATTCCTTCGTGGATTATGGCGAGAAGAAGGTCTATTTTGACAGTGAAGAATTCCGGGCGCTCCTTGCGTTTGCCGACCGATTCGGCTCGGATGAAGTGATATGGGAGGACGGAACCGAAGATGACATCATGTATGAACCGGAAGGGTTTTTAGATACGAGCGAATTGCTTCGCCAGGGCAATTTAGCGATCGAACCGGCCGGAGTCTGGAATGCGTCCTCAATATCAAACGCGGAAAGCATCCATATGTACAATGAACCGGTGACCTTCGTCGGTTATCCTTCCTCGGATCGCTCGGGCATGAGGGTCCACGCGGGTACGAGCATCGCGATCTGCGAGAGTTGTCCGGACACGGCGGCCGCATGGGAATTTGTCTGCCTTTGTGTCAGCGAAGAATTACAATCGGAATTTTACCCCTATTCGGCCGAACCCATTCATCTGGGCGTGTCACAGGCCCGCATCGAAAAAGCGATTTCGACTCCGTTGGGAGACATGGACTCCATGTATACAATGGATGTTCTGACACAGGAAGACGCGGACTATTACAACCGATTGGTCGAATCGGCCTCCGTACTGGCCGGACAGGATCAGCCGATCATCGAGATCGTGCTGGAGGAGGCGGCGGCGTATTTCGCGGGCGTGAAGACCGCTGAGGAGGTGTCCCGGATCGTTCAGGACCGCGTCACGACGTTCGTGAACGAGAGGGGCTGAACGAATAAATTCGAGAGTGAGAAAGCATAATGAAGAAAACATTCCGCCGCCTGATCGCGCTACTGATCGGTCTTTCAATGCTCGTGTCCCTTACCGCCTGCCGCAAGGACCCCACGGTAATCGGAGGCGTGGAGACGGTATCTCCTTCTTCCGTGACGTCGGAAGTTGATCCCCCTTACTATTCGGCAAAGGAAGTCGAGATCTTTACTGCGGAATATGAGGACGACTGGGTCTATTCTTCTGTGATTCCGATGGGGGATCGAATCGGACTTCTGCTTACCATTGAGCGATACGAGCCGGAAATATCAGAGCGGACTTATACAAATATGCTTTACACGTTTGATCTTGACGGAAATCGGCTTTCTGAAGCCGATCTGTCCGCGTATTCCAGAGAACATTCGTATCTCAATGCTTTTCAGTCCGATGGCGAGGGCAATATTCGGGCGATCCTACGGACGACGGACGAAAACTATTATGAAACTTTCGAAACCACCCTCGAGATGATCACTCTGGATCCTTCCGGCAAGGAAGTGAAGCCGCGTGTCGATCTCGGTACGGGCACGACTCAAATATCCGACACGATCATAGATGAGAAAGGCAGGATATATATCGCCGAAAGCATCGTTTCGGGGAGCATTCGAATCGTAAACGCCGACGGAACCGCGATCGGTACGATCGCGGTTGATTCCCCGAACGGGCGTTTTTTTCGAGACGGGGAGAACGTATACTACGACGCATATCAATCCAATCTCGGAGAATGCTTTCTGATCGATCCGACCGATCTGAGCCTCGGTGAACCCATCGATCCCGAGGCGGTACTTTTTGGATCGTCGATAGAAACCGAAGGAGGATATGAGATCCGTCCCGAGGGCGTGTTCCGACGGGATCCGAATTCCGGAGAAGTGACGCTGTGCTCATCGTGGAGCACGACCTATGATTCGGGGATCTATTCAGTCGCCACGTGGATTCCGATCACCGCAGATAAGGTGATCGGAATCGCCTCATACAGCGAATCGTACCGGATTTCGAACGGAGCGCCGGAGACAAAATTCATGATCATTTTATCAAAACTGGCGACCAATCCGGATATAGACAAGAAAGTGCTGGTCTTAGGTGGACTGCGGATTGAGAACGATCCGGAATTGCGTTCGGCGGTATTTCGTTTCAATCGCGCAAATGAAGAGTACCGGATCGAGATCCGCGATTACATCAATGAGGTGGATTTCACCGGGATCGAACCGAGGGATCAATGGGATTACGAATTATCGGAATTTACGGAACTTTTGTCGGCAGACTTCTTGAACGGGGAGGGACCGGATATTTTGGTGGGGTACGAGCACTCGCTCCTGGCTCCGGAAATTCTTGAGAGACAAGGCTTTCTTGTCGACTTATATCCCTTGGCCGATGAGGATCCATCCTTTCGAAAAGAAGACTTCCGTACGAATATCCTCTCGCTTTTCGAGCGGGACGGAAAGCTGTTTCGCTTCCCGCTTTCGGTTGGATTAAGCGGACTCGTCGGACCGACGCGTCTGCTGGGAGACCGTAGCGCTTGGACGGTCGAGGAATGTACCGAGGTGTTAAACTCTTTACCGGAGGGTGCCGTCGCGTTCCCTAATCTCGAGCGAAAGCATCTTCTGGCCGGGTGTCTTCAAGCCTCCCTGTATTCTTTTGTGGATTACGGCGAGAAGAAGGTTTATTTTGACAGCGACGAATTCCGGGCGCTCCTTGCCTTTTCCGACCGATTCGGATCGGACGAGCTGCCGGAAATCGACGATTCGGGAGATATTGTCAATCCGGAAGGGTACGTGGATACTACCGAGTTGATTTTTCAGGGAAATCTGACGATCGAGACGTACGGAATTTCGGACGCGACCTCAGTGTCGAATGCCAGGTACACTTTCGGGGAACCGGTGACATTCACCGGCTATCCTTCCGCAGATCGTTCGGGGATGAGGGTCGAGGCGAGCACAAGCATCGCGATCTGCGAAGCTTGTCCGGATACAACTGCGGCATGGAAATTTATCCGGTTATGTATCAGCGAGGAAATTCAATCGGAGTTTTCAATATATTCAGGAGAACCCATTAACCTTGGCGCGTCCCGGACACGTATCGAAAAAGCTCTTTCGTCTCCGCCGAGTTCCCTCGAATATATGTACACGATCGATGCTCTTACGCAGGAGGACGTGGATCAATACTTTCGGCTTCTGGATTCCGCTTCAGTATTAGTCGGACAGGACGAGCCGATCATCGAGATCGTACTGGAGGAGGCGGCGGCCTACTTCGCGGGAGTCAAGACCGCCGAGGAGGTATCCCGAATCGTCCAGGACCGCGTCACGACGTTCGTGAACGAGAGGGGCTGAGCCGCGCTCGCATTTTGAATTTCGACCCGGAGGGGAGGATCTACATATGAAAAAGACGTTTGGTCGCCTGATCGCGCTTCTAATCAGTCTTTCAATGCTCGTGTCCCTTTCGTCGTGTACGCGTGCGGCGCCCGGCTCGAGCGGGAACGACGCTTCCGCGATCTCCGCTTCCGACGGATCCGCGGAGCAGACAGCCGCCGTGCCGGCGTATTTTTCAGCAAAGGAGACGGAGGTCTATACCGCCACACAAAGCGATTCGTTACTGATGGTCGACTCGATTCTCTTGGGTGATCAGGTTGGGATCCTTATCGATCAAACGGAGACCGTCGACAGTAGCGAGCAGAGCGGGCAGAATGCGGGTGTCGGGGAGACTCATAAACTGCTTTATTTCGTTTTTGATCCGGAGGGGAATATGGTGAGCGAGTCAGACCTGACCTATCTGCTTGAGAACGAGGCATTTATTACATCCATCCAGGACGACGGGAACGGAAATATGGTCATATCCCGAGTGTATTATGACACTCAGACCTGGTCTCAATTCACGGAACTGGTCTTTATCGGTCCGGACGGTAAGGAAGCGAAGCCGAGAATGACGAACTTAGGTCTCTTTCCGGGTGCCGAGATCGCTGTCGATGAGAAGGGGAATATTTATATCGCAAATCTATACACTGAAAGAGTTCAAATATGGATTTATGATCCGCAAGGGAATCTCTTGTCGATCATTGAGGAGGATAATAAAGGAAGTCGTCTGCGTGCCATCGGAGGAAAGATATACATATACTCGGATTACTTATCCGCGGAAGGTGAAACCTTGATCTATCCGATCGATCTTGAAAAAAATGCTTACGGCGAACCGATCAGCACGAAAGAGATTCGGGGATATGAGCAGATTTTTTCGAAAAGCGGCCTGTATGATAAGGATTCGGCCGGTATTTATTCCTTTGACATGGAGACGAAAAAACGCGCGCAAATGGTGTCGTGGAGCGATACCGATCTGGATCTGTCCCGGTATGAACAAGTCAATGTTCTTCCGGTTTCGTCGGAAAAAGTCATCTTGGTTTGTGCGTTGTCGAATGATTTACAGCGGGAAGCGGATACCTCGGCATCGGTCTGTCTCGTTGTTCTTACGAAGCAGGAAACGAATCCGAACGAGGGAAAAGAGGTGCTCATTCTGGGCGGCTTCTACATTCTGAACTCACCGGAAATGCTTGCCGCGGTATACCGGTTCAACGCCGATAATCCCGATTATCGGATCGAGATGCGGGATTACATGAACATGGTCGACCCATTCACACTGGATGGGGCGACCTATATGCAGGACTGGTTCAAAAAAGCGTCGGAACTTTTGTATTTGGATATCCTTCGGGATGACGCGCCCGATATCTATGTCGGCAGATCCGATAACGCGTCATTCCCTTTGGAACGTTGCGAAGCGCAGGGGATGCTTGCCGATCTGTATAAGCTGGCCGAAAGTGACGCGACGTTTCGAAAAGAAGACTATGTGGAGAATGTTCTTTCCCTGTTTGAACGGGACGGTAAGTTGTATCAATTCCCGCTGAGCTTTTCGATGGAGGGGCTGATCGGGCCGACTCGCTTGATCGGGACAGAACATGAATGGACTTTCGACGAATTCAGGGAGAAGGTGGAGGGCTTGCCCGAGGGCGTTCTTTTTCTCGTGAATACCTCCCGGTCGCACCTTTTGTCGAAATGTCTCGCGTCGTCGATCCACTCGTTTGTTGATTTTGAAAAGGCTGCGGTCTGTTTCGATACTCCGGAATTCGGGGAAATACTGGAATTTGCGAACACATATGGCGGGGAAGAGCGTGTTTATCAGGAGCCGAATCCTGAAAATGATATGGAAAACCCTGAATGGTATATTGACCCGTGGGTGTTGCAGGAACAGGGTAATCTTGCCTTGAATAATTCCGTAATTGTATCCCCTCTATCTCTTTCAAGGGAACGATATTTTTTCGGTGAGCCGGTGACATTCGTCGGTTATCCGTCAATAGAAAAGACCGGTATTTCCTGTTCCGCCCAGAATATTCTGGCCATCAGCAGTGAATCGAAACACAAGGAAGCGGCGTGGGCGTTCGTCCGGCTTTGTATCGGCGAGGAGATGCAGAATATGCACAGTGCTCCTATCCATCGCGGAGCTTTGGACACACAGATCGAAAAACTTCTCAAAGTGCCGACGAGCACCATGGAGCAGAATTACGGGTTTGAGGAACAAATCACTCCGGAAGACGCGGAAGTCTTCCGGGCGCTTGTTGACTCGATCTCCGCTTTATCCGGCCGGGACGACCGGATCCTCGCCATCGTCCAGGAAGAGGCGGCCGCATATTTCGCGGGCGCGAAGACTAAAGAGGAAGTCGCCGCGATCGTTCAGGACCGGGTGACCACGTACGTGAATGAGATCAATTGATCTTCGGAAAGGGTCGGCGAGTACGATCGCGGTGCTTTTCGAAAAAAACCGATGGGTTACATCGATTATTGCAACAAAAATAACAGGTAACTCGTCTTACTATTTGGAAGGATAACGGAGAAAATCGAGATTGCAAAAAATCAAAGTTCGTATAGAATTAACATGTGTCGATTTGTGTCGGTAAAGAGCATTTTTGCTTAATAGAAAAGGGGACTGACTTATGAAAAAGACAACATATCGCATCGTTGCGTTGATCATCGCTTTGGCGATGCTATTGCCGCTCGCGGCCTGCAAACCGAAGGGCGAAGACAAGAAGAAGAGCGCGGTGGTATCCGCTGATGATCCATATTTTTCGGTGAAGGAAGTAGATGTCTATACGCCCAAGAGCGCATATGACAGCGTTTCCTACTACAGCGTTCCGCTCGGCGATAAGATCGGGATCGTCATGGAGATCTATGAGTACAACGATGAAATGATCGATTACGATAAGGATGGGATCATCGAGCCGTCGGTCATCATTGAACCGGATCCCGTCGACGAGGAAATCATCGACGAGGAAATCATCGACGAGGATGTGACTGAAGAAGGTGATGAGATCACGGACGAGACGATCGATCCGGAGGAGTTGGATCCCGATTACTATGAGGAAGACCCTTATTATTATCAACAGAGCATCAAACGCCTCTTGTACGTCTATGATCTTGACGGCAATCGCGTCGGCGAAACGGATATGGCTTTCCTGACGGGTGATGGTGGAGATGCTTATATTCAGAGCATCCAGGGAGACGGACAGGGGAATATCGCGATCCTGATGCAGTCCTATGACCCGGAGACGTGGGAGTCTACGACGGAGCTGATCGTGGTCGACACATCGGGCAAGGAAATCAAGCCGAGAGTTGAGTTCAGCGGCGGAGAAAATAGTTGGTTTTCCTCGATCGCGTTTGACGCGCAAGGCAACATGTATTCATGCAGTTACATGGAAACCGGCGTTTCGATCACGATCAAGGATCCACAAGGCAAGGATCTGGCGACCGTCAAGGAGCAGCAGAATTCAGGAGGCACACTCTATACGATTGACGGAAATGTCTACATGGATGTTTACAGCGACACCGGATATGATTACAAGATTTACAGGATCGACCCTCAGACCGGAGAATTGGTGGAGCCGATCGATATGACCTACTTATCGGGGCAAGTGACTTATGGATCCGATGGAATGTACATTACCAAAGCCGGAGGGATCTCCTCCTATGACATTAAAACCAAGGAACAGGTGGAGGTTCTTTCCTGGAACGATACGGATTTGGATATGTCCAAGTACTATTACAGTTCTTGGGTTCCGATGACCAAAGACAAGTTTATTAACGTCAGCCAGAACTACAACTATGACTACATGCGCAGTGAAGAGCAAGTACCCGAGCCGGTGAAGTTAGTGATCCTGACCCGCGAAAAGACCAACCCGAACGCCGGGAAAACGATCCTGGTCTTGGGTGGGTTCGGTCTTTCTTATCGAACGGAATTGTCTGCCGAGATCTATAATTACAACAAAACAAGTACGAAATATCGTATCGAAACGAAGGATTACTCTGATTTGATCGATTATTCCGAAATCACCGGTGAAGATTATGACTACATGAAGATTTACGCCAAGGCGGTCGAGCAGCTCTACATGGACATGATCAACGGAGACGGCCCGGATATTCTGATGTCGGGCGACGGACTGACTTCGCTGGATCGTTTTGAATCCAAAGGGCTTTTAACCGATCTTTATAAACTTGCCGAGAAGGACGAAACCTTCAAAAAGGAAGACTACATTCAAAGCGTTATTTCGCTTTTCGAGCGGGACGGTAAGCTGTACCAGTTCCCGACAAGCTTCTATATGCAGGGATTGGTCGGACCGACCCGCTTTGTCGGAGATCGGACCGGATGGACGGTGGACGAATTCGGTGAGATGGTGAATAACTTGCCCGAAGGCGTTTACACCCTTGTGAATGTCCAGCAATCCGACCTTTTGGTTCAGAGTCTGATGTTGTCGATGGGTTCTTTCGTGGATTACGCAAAAAATGAGGTTCGTTTTGACAGTCCGGAATTCTATAAACTTCTGGAATTTGCCAAGACCTACGGATCCGACGTAGTCGAAAACCCAAAGCCGTTTGATGCCGGATACATCGAGGATGGGTACATCGATGAGTGGGAATTGATGAATCAAGGTAAGCTCGCGCTTCGTATGGCTTACCTTTACAGCCCGTCCGCGATCGCTGAGACCCGTTATGAGTTCGGAGAACCGGTCACCTTTGTCGGGTATCCTTCTTCGAACAAGGCCGGAATGTCCTGCTCCGCGAGCCAAACTTACGCAATCAGCAGTGAATCGCCCAATCAGGAAGCCGCGTGGGAGTTTATCAGTTATTTCATCGGCAAGGAAGCTCAGATGGCTATGCCCGAGTATTCCGAAGCCCCCATCCGGGTCGATGCGTTGGATGCCAAGATCGAAAAACTCCTCGCGCCGCGTGAAGAAAATGATTACTACTGGTACGGGGAGCAAATGACCCGTGAGGATGCGGATCAGTTTCTGGCCATGGTCGAATCGATATCAACGATTGCGGGTGCGGACGGAGAGATCCTGTCCATCGTGCAGGAAGAGACCCCGGCTTATTTCAAAGGACTGAAGAGTGCTGAGGACGTGGCCAAAATCATCCAGGACAGAGTGAAGACCCTTGTCAACGAGAGAGCATAAATACCGATCGGAGGCATTTGAGGCATGACGGTTTCCGAAATCGGAAAAACCGAAATGAAGAGCGGCGTCCCGAAGAGGAAGCGATTCAAGAAGGTCCGCGAGGCACTGTGCTTTTCGAAGTACTTGTTGCCGAGCATTCTTGGAGTGTCGCTCTTCTTCTTTGGGCCGATGGCACAGATCGCGGTCAATTCGTTTCAAAAAAGCCCGACAAACCCCGAGTTTGTCGGGCTACAGAACTATGAGCGTGTTCTGACGAACCAGGCTTTTCTGCAGGCCGGGGAGAACACGCTCCGGTTCTCGCTGATGGCGGTGCCGCTCGCGGTCGTATTGTCTTTGATGCTGGCGCTTCTTCTGAACGCGAAGCTTCCGGGAAGAAGTATTTTCCGCAGTATGCTTTTAAATCCGATGATGGTTCCCGTCGCTTCGATCGTCCTGATCTGGCAGGTGCTTTTTAGTTTTACCGGATCGATCAATACCTATCTCGGATATTTCGGGATCGACAAGATCGACTGGATGAAGTCGGATTGGAGCCGGATCGTTATCCTTCTGCTTTTTTTGTGGAAAACCCTGGGCTATAACATGGTCCTTTTCCTTGCCGCGCTGAACAACGTTCCGTCCGAGCTGATCGACACCTCGAAAATCGACGGAGCGGGCAGTGTACGACGCTTCTTTTCGATCAGCTTGGTGTATCTCTACCCGACTGTCTTTTTTGTCGGGATCATGTCACTCATCAGCTCGTTCAAGATATTCCGGGAAGTCTATCTGCTGACGGGCGATTACCCGTATTCCTCACTGTATATGCTTCAACATTTTATGAATAACGCGTTCCGAAACCTCGACTATCAGAAACTCTGTGCCGGGGCGATCATCATGGCTTTAGTCATGATTCTTATCGTCGGGATCCTCTTCCTCGCCGAGTTCAAACTGGGTAAAGAGGTGGAGGAGTAGTATGAAGCACGAGAAGGGACACGATCAGGATCTGGACTTTTTCTCGGCGCTTATCGGCACCGAGCACGAGCTGTCCGAACAAGCAAAATCGACTTCGACCCATTCCGAGCCGGGTCACGGTCACCTGTCGGATCAGGAGGAGGTTCAGGCTTCCCCGGTCCGCGCGATTTCCGATGAGAATGTTTATTTCACCGCGGATCCCTCGAAAGACGAGGGCCTGGTTCTCGGCGAAGGCGAAAACCCTGCCGGGGTCGCTTCCGGCGAAGGAACCGGGCGATCGGGATCTTTTGGTCCGACACTGGAAGCGGCGGTCTCCGCTTCGACTTCGAAACTCGAAGAAGAGGGATCGGAGCCTTCTGTTTTTGACGAACTGAACGAAAAGGTCGAGAAAAAGCACCGACTGCGTCGGGTCACTTCCCTCAACCGACATGTCATTCTCAATAAGATCGTGATCGGCATTTTTTTCGTTATCGTTCTGATCGCGTCAGTTCTTGCGGTCCTGCCGATCGTCCTGACGATCCTCAATTCCTTCATGGACTCCGCGGAGATCCGAAATCACTACAGCGCGATTTACGAGAGTCTTTCGGGGTATACCGGTGATAAGACAAGATTTGTGGCCAATCCCGAACTTCGGTTTGTACCGGATATGGTCAGTTTGGACCAATATGCGACGCTCCTTTTCAAGACACCGGCATATCTGCTAAAATTCTGGAACTCCGTCTTGATCGTTGTTCCGATCGTTGTCGGACAGATGGCGGTCGGGTCGCTGGCGGCTTTTGCGTTTGCGCGGTACCGCAAAAAGTGGTTCGAGGCCATTTTCTTTTCGTATATCATCCTCATGCTGATGCCGCACCAGGTGACCCTTGTGCCGAACCTGTTCATCGCCGATTCGCTGGGGATTTTAGACACTTGGTGGGCGATCATCCTGCCCGGCGTTTTTTCGACATTCAGTGTCTTTTTGCTCAGTAAGTACATGCGTCAGATCCCGACTTCGTACCTTGAGGCCGCAAAGCTCGATGGTGCCGGAGAATGGCATATTTTCTGGAGCATCTGTCTTCCCATGTGCAAAAGCGCGCTGTATGCTATGAGTATTCTCTTGTTCATCGATTATTGGAACATGGTCGAGCAGCCATTGTTGATGCTCAAGAATCAAGATTTATATCCGATGTCGGTTTTTTTGTCCCAGATCAATCAAAAGGAGCTCGGGGTGGCGTTTGCGGCATCGACGATCTTCATGATCCCGCCTCTTTTAATGTTTTTCAATGGCGAGGAATACCTGATCGAGGGCATTTCCCGCTCCGGAATAAAATAGTGAATGACGACCGGCGAATTGCCGAATCCAAGCGGCCGATGGGAGGACAATATGGAAAACATAGAAACAAGAAAGAAGAGCGGAAAACGCAAGTGGGTCATAACCTTCGCTGTTGTTTTTCTGGTTATCGTGGCCTTGCTGACGTTCTTTTCGAATACGATCATGAATATGTCTCTCACCAAGGTTTCGGCACAATGGCCGCAATGGGGGACGATATCGGTCAGTAACCGTGCGTCCGGTGTCGTGGAAGCCGTGAAAACCGTCGAGGTTAAAGCATTTGATACCCGAAAAGTCGAGCAGGTTTTCGCATATGATTATTACGAGGTCATGGAAGGCGATTTACTGCTGACCTTAGAGCCGGTCACTCAATCCGACGATCTCGACGCTCTGAAAAAAGAACTGGAAGAAATAGAACTCCAGAGATATTATGACGGCAAAATGCCGGTTCATGCGCCGGATTATTCTTCGTTTGAAGACATGATCGAGAGCGCAGATACGGCGCTGACCGAGGCGAAGACCGCCTTATCCAACGCTCAA
>JAFGGR010000219.1 GCA_016930475.1 Clostridiales bacterium
CGGTTGGATCTGTACGATCCCGAGGACTTGATCCGCATCCTTCGGCGTGACGCCGTTATCCTTAATATTGAGATCGATGAGCAGGGCCTGAGAACGATCGCGACGCGTTCCAGAGGAACGCCGAGGATCGCGATCCGCCTCCTGAAAAGGATGCGCGATTTTGCGCAGATCAAGGGAAGCGGTGTGATCGACTCCCGAATTGCCGATTACGGACTGGATGCGTTGGAGATCGACGATATCGGGCTCGACGCGACGGATCGTCGGATCCTTAGGAATATGGCGGAGATGTTTTCGGGCGGACCGGTGGGACTCGATACACTGGCTGCTTGTACAGGAGAAGATCCGGTTACGATCGAGGATGTGTACGAGCCGTTCCTCATGCAGATCGGTTTTCTCGCAAAGACGCCCCGAGGACGGGTGCTTACGGTTCCCGCATGGCAGCATATCGGACTTCCTTGCCCCGATAATTATGATCGGAGAACAGCGGGAACGAACGGCGAAGAAACGAACGGAGAAAACAAGGATTTCCCGAAGCAAATAGAAATCACGGATCCGAAGCCGTAGGAGAGATTCCAAATGGAAAGAGAAGATAATCGAATTTTTCTTCACGCCTGTTGCGGCCCTTGCGCCGAATGGCCCCTTTTGGTCCTCCCGAAAGAAGGCTTTGACGTAACGCTTTTTTACTATAACCCGAATATTCACCCCCGTTTCGAATGGCAGAGGCGACTTGCGAATCTCCGGAAACTCGGTACACTTCGGGGTGTTGAGGTCGTTTCTGAAGAGGCTTATGAAGAGCAAAAATGGCGGAATGAAGAATGGATCGGAAAGTATGAATCGCGATGTCACATGTGTTATGACATACGTATGCAAAAGGTGGCCGAGGAAGCCAAAGCAAATGGATTTTCAGCGTTCTCAACGACGCTTCTCGTCAGCATCTATCAAAATCATGAAGAAGTCGCTGAAGCGGCCGAGCGAGCCGCGGATCGTGTCGGAGTATCTTTCGTTTACCGTGATTTTCGGGACGGATATCGCAAAGGCCAGGATATGGCCAAGGAGGACGGACTATATCGCCAGAAATATTGCGGATGTATCCTGTCGCTCGAAGAATCGAAATTCCGGGATAGGATTTACGCGGGATTTCCGGACGTATCGATCGATCCCGGCAGTGCCGGGTGAACCAGAAGAGTTCGATACTGGTCGTATGTCACCATACCGGGCTTGGCTCCCGGTATTTTTTTGACGCGTTTGATCTCGCAATAATCAACTTCAACGGTAAAGGCTCCGTCGGATGGGTCCGTGCCGGAAATACCGGGCGAACCTTTTCGAAAATCAGTAGCCGCGGAAGAATAATAGGCCGCGACGGAAGCTGCGGCAAGAACGGATGAGTCTGAGGGAGATTTGCCGAAACAGCGCAGGACCACATGCGATCCGGGGCGTTTTTTGGCATGAAACCATAAGTCCTCCGGAGCGGCGGTCCGAAAAGTAAGCGCGTCATTTTGCAAATTATTCCTTCCGCAGAGAATGATCGTGTCGTCCGCGTTCTTGAATTTTCGAAAAACTTCAGCGGAGGAACTTTCGGCCTTCTTTATACCGTTTGCTCTGTCGCGACGGCTTTTGTCCGCGGCGCGGGAAGCGGCCGAGCGAAGAGCGCGAGAGCGTTGCTTGCCGGTTTTGGATTTGCCGGGAGGGGCGCTCCGTCCTTCTCCGGCTTCTTTTACATACGAATCCCTGCCTTCCGAAGCAAGTTCAGAAATCTCCTGACGCAAAGCTGCGATGTCTTGGTCATCTGTCGCGCTGATAGCGGCTTGCTGAAGACTCATCAAATATTCGATCGCGATGTCGTCGTCTTGAATGAATTTTGTAGCAGAGTCGATTTTTGCTTTCGCCTTCCGGTATCTTTTATAATATGCCTGTGCGTTTCCGGATGCATTGAGCGAGGGGTTCAGAGGGATTCGATGTGTCACATCGGTATTCTCGTAATCCAGGGCAACGAGCTCCGTTGCCTCGGGACGTAAACCCGACTGATTATAAAGGATGAGGTCCCCGTATTTTTTCCACAAGAGGCAGTCCTTGGATTCCAGGATATCTGTTTCATGCGTTTGCTTTTTACGGATCGCGTGAGCGAGAGCGTTCTGGACAAAGGCGATCAAAGGCTTGCGGATCTGGTCGAAAGATTGGTCGCGGAATGACCGCTCATGCAAACGGTCGATCGCATCCGAGATCGAATCGACCGCGACCGGGATGCCGGCATCGTGGAGTAAAAGAGCGTGAAAGTCGATCGGGGAGGAGTCGCCGGAAGCTTGATACAGAGTGGGGGAGGGAACGCCTTTCAAAATTACTCCGAGAAGAGCACCGACGGAACTCAGTAGCCGCAAGGTTTCACGGGGCTCCAGTTGACGACATCCTTTTCGAGGATCAACGGACGCGACATGGCAAATCTCGTGGGACAATTGAGGGCTGAAGCCCTGTAGCGACTCGAGGAACGCCTTTTCGACCGGACGACCGAGGGAATCCTCCAGGATTGGGAGATTTCCTTTATTAACGATATCCAGCGCCTCCGAAGGGAGGAGTTTCCCTTGATTCGGAGGATATTCATATCTGCGCGCCGGCATGACCTCCCGGACGCGGCTGGTGCGGGAGTCAACGTGCAAGATACTGTCGATGATGACCGAATCCGAGTTCAGGAGGATGATATTACTGTAGCGCCCCATCATCTCAATGATCAAGCGGTATTCCGTAACATCCTGAAGTTCGTTGAGCGAGGTGATATGCAATTCGATGATCCGTTCGAATGGCGGAGAGTTGACGCGGTTAATGCGGCCGCCGGACAGGTGCTTTCGAAGAAGCATACAGAAGGACGGCGGAGTTTTTGGATTATCGCGGACGCTGTCGGTCATGTGGATCCGCGGAAACGAAGGATTGCATGAAAGAAGAAGTCGCTTATGTCCCCGATCCGTTCTCAGGTGTAAACATATCTCGTAACGATCGGGTTGATAGATCTTTTCGATCCGTGAACCGGACAGCGAGTCATTAAGTTCCGACGACAAAAATCGGGCCGTCACTCCGTCCAGAGGCATAATAACCCTCAGTTCCCGTTCTTTATTCGGTCCCGAAATACGAAGAGGATCCAACCGACTAAGGTCGCGATGATCCATTCGATCCCAAGGACAATGAAGAAACGCTCAAAATGATTCAGAGTCACGAGAAAATCGACACCGATAATTAGAAGGATCGCGGCGAGGATCAAGAGGATCTTCCCGGCGGGATTTCGATACATGCGGACGATGAGTGAGACGGGCGGCTTAGCCGGGGCACGGGAGGAAGCGCGCTTTGCTGAAGCGGCGGATCTGCCGGTTGTGCTTGCTTTTCGCGTTGATTTCTTTGCCGTTGCCAATGCCTTATCTCCATATCCATTTTTTGTACTTTCTGTATTATACCAAAAGAAAAAGTGTTTGCCGCAAAGCAAACACTTTTCGATCATGGTTTCAGAAAAACTTATTCCTTCACTTCATCCGGTTTTTTGCCGGTCTTGTCGAACAGGCCTACGATCTTCTGAATCAATATGATCGTGGCAAAGAATAGAAGCAAAATGATAAACACACCCGCAAGGCCGATAGCGACGACGATCAGACCCTTTTCATTCAAGGTGTATGACGATTCGACGGCAAGAGAGACCAGGGAAAGCAGGGATAACAGATAACTCATATATTTCTCCTCCTTACAGCAAGATGGTGACCAGTGCGATCACAAGTCCGCCTGCTACGATTGATCCGAGTTGTCCCGAAACATTGGCGCTGATCGCCTGCATCAGGATAAAGTTCGTCGGATCTTCTTCCTTCGCCATCTTCTGAACGACGCGGGCGGACATCGGGAATGCCGAAATACCGGCCGCTCCGATCATCGGATTCACTTTCTTCTTAAGGAACAGGTTCAGGAACTTTGCGAAAAGCACTCCGCCTGCAGTATCAAAAATGAAGGCGAATAATCCCAACAGGAGGATCAGTCCCGTAACCGGATTGATAAACTTGTCAGCGAGCATGGTAGAACCGATCGTGATCCCGAGGAGAAGTGTGACCAGATTGGCCAGCTCGTTCTGTGCGGATTGGGAAAGACGCTCAAGAACACCGCACTCACGGATCAGGTTACCGAACATCAGGGATCCGACCAACGGTGCGCTCATCGGAACCAAAACGCCGGCGATAATCGTAACGATGATCGGGAAGAGGATCTTTACGAGCTTCGGTACCGATTCCTCGTGATAATCCATGCGGATCATGCGCTCTTTCTTGGTCGTCAGTGCGCGAATGACCGGGGGTTGAATGATCGGTACCAGAGACATGTACGAATACGCGGCGACCGAAATCGGCCCCATATAGTCGATCAGATTGAAATGATTGCCGACATAGATCGTTGTCGGACCGTCAGCGGCTCCGATAATGCCGACCGCGGCGGAAAGTTTCAGCGCTTCGGCACCGTCAATTCCCAGATGCGGGAGGATCAGGAGGGTAACGATAAACGTGATAAAAATGCCAAGCTGTGCCGCGGCACCGAAGAAAATCATGAATGGATTCTTGAAAAGAGGCGTAAAATCGATCATCGCACCGATTGCGATGAAGATCAGGATCGGAAACAATTCCGTCGAGATTCCAGCGCTGCGAAGGACTTCGAGAAACCCGACCTCGCCGTTTGCGGCCATTTCTCCGCCCACAAACTCGGTCACGATTCCGACGATGTTAAAGGGCAAATTGACCAAAATCGCTCCGAAGCCGATCGGCAAGAGAAGCGCCGGCTCGTAATTCTTCTTGATCGCCAGATAAATCAGAACACCGCCGATCACGTACATGATCAGGGCCTTCCAGTTCTCCCCTATGCCGAAATAGAGAACACCTTGAAATACTTCCTTCAGGATATCCATTCCATAATCCTCCTAAAACTTATATTTGGGGGTTGTTGCGCTTTTCCAAAAGAGTGCGGATCTTGTCGGTCGGGTTGATCAGATTTGAAAGCGACGCGTCGTGATTGATCGCGTCAATGAGGAGAGCGACAAACTTTGTTAAGTTTACATCAACAAACCACGGTGAGGCAAGCAGTTCCGGGCGTCTGTATATCAAATTTGTCGCGAAAACTTTCGAAAAGAGGCCTTCTTCGTATGCTTTCGAAAAATGATCGATCCCTTCCGTGAAAAGAGCAAAGGTGACCGCGCAATAAATGTTGCGCGCGCCGCGACTTTTCATCTCGCGCGCGATGTCCAAAATCGAGTCGCCAGATGAGATCATGTCATCGACGACCAGAATATCCATTCCTTCGACTGAATCCCCCAAAAACTCATGCGCGACAATAGGGTTTCTGCCATTGATCACCTGCGTGTAATCGCGGCGCTTATAGAACGTACCGAGCGGAACGCCGAGCACCGACGCCATATACATGGCTCTCATGATCCCGCCCTCGTCGGGGCTCACGATCATGAACTTGCCCTCGGAGAGATCCAGATCGGGGAGTGTCCGGAACATCGCCTTGATGATCTGATAAGCAGAGGACAGACTTTCGAATCCGGAAGTCGGGATGGCGTTGGCGACCCGCTCATCATGGGCGTCAAAGGTGATGATGTTCTCGACGCCGAGTCCATGAATTTCTTCCAAAGCGAACGCGCAGTCCAGTGATTCCCTGGCATTGCGCTTATGCTGGCGGCTCTCATAGAGAAAAGGCATAATGACGTTGATTCTTCTGGCTTTTCCGGAGCAAGCAAGGATCACACGCTTCAGATCCTGATAGTGATCGTCGGGACTCATATTGTTTTCGATGCCGAACATCCTATACGTACAGGAAAAGTTCATGACATCGCTGATGATGAAGAGGTCGTGACCACGAACCGAGTTCGCGATGACCGCCTTGCCTTCTCCCGAAGAAAATCGTGTGTTGTCCGCATCGATCGTGTAATCGTTTCTGAAAAAACCCGGATATTTGCTGATGAGCTGCTGTTCCTGATATTCAGAACGGCGTTTATTCAGAAAATAGTTTACACTTTCCGAAAACTCAACGCTTCCCTTAAGGGGAATGATACCGATGGGTCCGATGGGTGCCATCGGATTTTCGCCGTATTGGTTATACCTGGAATATGCCTTTTCGTCCGATCCGATTGGTACTGAGTTCATGTCGTTCCCCCGTTAATAAATTAATCGAAAAGCTCGCCGATTCGTACTTGGTTGAGTAAGTCGGAAATCATATAACTCGGATTGATCAGTTTACTCAATGATTCGTCCACATTGATGGCATCGATCAGCCGCGCGACAAAGGGAGTCATGTTGACGTCCACATACCAAGGCGCGGTCAGAAGCTCGGGACGGCGATAGATGAGGTTGGTACAAAGCACCTGCTTGATGATTTTGTTGTCTACCGCTTCCTGGATCCGGCCGATGCCATCGGTAAAAAGTCCAAATGGCGCGATACAGTATATGTCCCGGGCGCCTTCCTTCTTAATCACCGACGCGGTGTCTACCATCGTTTTCCCGGAATTGATCATATCATCGACGATCAAAACGTCGCGACCTTCGATCGGCTCCGAAAGAAGGCGGATCCCCTTAACCGGATGATTGCCGTCGATGACGACCGAATAATCCTTATGCCGATAGAATATGCCGAGAGGAACGCCCATCAGTGACGAATAGAAGATCGATCGCGAAATTGCGGTTTCATCCGGGCTGATGACCATCATTGATTCCTTGTTTATTTTAAGGCTCGGATTGGTGGCGATCAGCGAACTGATCACTTTATAGGCCGATTTGGGCATCTCAATACCCATCAACGGTACGGCGTTGGCGATCCTTGCGTCATGCGGATCGAAAATGATCAAATTCGCTACGCCGAGGCGATACAACTGCTGGAGCATGGCCGCGCAGTCTAAAGATTCGCGCGCGTGGCGGTGGTCCTGACGACCTTCATAGAGAAACGGCATGATCACATTGATCCTTCTTGCCTTACCGCTGACGGCCATGATGATTCGTAAAAGATCGCGAAAGTGATCATCCGGACTCGTGCGATGTTCTTCGCCGAAAACCGGGAATTTCGCATAATGGGAAAGAACATCGGTGATGATAAAAATATCGTGTCCGCGAACGGTCTGATTCAAGGTGACCTTGCCTTCGCCTGTATCGAAACGGACGATTTGAGACTGTATCATATAATCGCTGCGTAAATAACCGGCACTGTTCACATATGGATTCGTGCCTTCAGACTTACGCTTCAGGCGCTTCTCATAGAGAATATCATTGATTTGACGCGCAAATTCATCGTTTGCTGTGTGGGAAATAATTCCGATCGGACCGAAGGGTTCGAGCAAGTAACCGCGAAAATCGGCATCAAGCCGCTCGGTATTGTCCGCACGCTGATATGACGAAGTCATTGATGCCCCCCAGAAGGTTGAAGGTGATCTTGTCTTGATTCTACCATGTAACCAGATTATATTATAACGCTTATTCGAATCGTTTTGTATGGTGAAAAGTGCATGAATAATCGTATGTCCGTTTGTTTTTGAATGGATGCTTTGATCAATTTCCCGAAAACCTGGCGAGCATCCGCAATGGTTTTCTTTCCCGCGCGTCATATTCATGGTAAATTTATGGGTATACAGTTAGGAGAATACATAAATGGCGATTCAATTCAGAAACACTTCCTATGTCGGAGCGGCAGCGGACATCGATTCCGTACCGGATAACGGGTTACCGGAAATTGTCCTTTCCGGCAAATCCAACGTCGGCAAGTCGTCGTTGATCAACGCAATCGCGGACAACAAGAAACTCGCACGCGTAAGCGGCGAGCCGGGAAAAACGCGAATGGTGCTATATTTCAATGTCGACAATCGCTTCTTTCTTGTCGATTTACCGGGTTACGGATACGCAAAGGCACCTCATTCCATCAAAGATAAATACAACAGCCTTGTTGATCGATACTTCGCAGTCGGCCGTCCGATATCACTGGTCCTGCATCTCATCGATATTCGTCATCGGCCGTCCGATCTGGATCTCCAGATGATCTCATACATGCAGAGTCGGCAATTGCCTTTCTATATCGTTTTCAATAAAGCGGATAAAGTATCCTCCTCCGTGGCTCGTCAAAAGATAGAAGAATATCTTCCGGAAATGAACATTGATTCATCTGTTCGTGTGTTTTGTGTGTCGGCGAATAATAAAAAGGGGACGGATGACTTACGCATTGCGTTAGGAGAGCATTTGGAAAGCAACGCCGTATAGCGTTTCGATGTCAGATGATGTATTTGTCGAAAAATAACCGTCCGATCGATTTTTAATCGGTGTATCCTCGGATCAATAATTCGCCGAGGATGCCGATCGATGATTTTTTGTTACGACAGAATCATTCATGGACTGCAATATCGTTTTTATGCCTTAACCAAGCACTTTCGCGAGGCATTCTTCGGGTATTTCCGAATGATTTGCGACGCATTATCCGGCCGACCTTCTTTGTTGATCGGTGTCGGAGGATTCTTCGGCGTGGTGATCGGCATGAATATTTCTCTCATTCCCAGTGTCATTGTAGCTTTTTTCACTGCTGTCATCTGCTTATCCACGCTTATACTCTTTTCTTCCGTACGACGAAGCGAAATCGCTCCGGAAAGCATCGATTTTCACCGGACGATCAATGGAGAGATGGTTAAAAGGCGAAATTGTGACGCATGCGTGATTGTTCTCTTTACGATCATCTTTGTATATTCTTTCTCGTACATATCAATCAATAAGAGCCGGTCTGAGAATTGTCTGAACCGTGCGGAAGAAGAAGGAAATCATAATCAAACTTATGAGGGCTATATTGTCGATGCGCCTTTTTCATACAGCGGAGATAAAACTTCCGCCTACGTATTTGAAACCAAAGAGGGAGTCAAGATATCATTTTTCTCCGCGTTGCCCAACCTTAGATTCGGAGACTTCGTGGAAATTACCGGAAAACTCTCCAATCACCGGGGTCCCAATAATCCGGGAGGATTTGATTACCGGTCCTATTATTCCTCGGACGGGATCTATCTCAAATTATCGGCTTCGGACTCCAATATCCTCGTTCGTCCGGATCGTCACCGCTCACCGGGATGGATCCGATGCGCGGATCATACTTTCTACGGCATGAGGGAATGGATAAAAGGGGCGTGGCGAAAGGTAATGTCAGACGAAGACGCGGGCATTCTCGGCGCAATGATCCTGGGGGATAAGTCGGAATTGACCGACGAGGTGAAAGACCGATTCCGATCTTCCAATCTTTCGCATTTGATCGCGGTGTCCGGATTGCATGTCAGCTGCTTTTTAATCCCGGTCCTCTTCTGCGTCAAAATGACCGGGAAAAGGAAAGTCCGGAATATTTTGATCGTATTGTCGCTGATTTTTATCGGATTCCTTACCGGTTGGACCGCATCTGTCGCCAGAGCCGTTATTATGAGTGGTTACAGCGTGATTGCGGCCTTTTTCGACCGTCGTCCCGATTCCATATCGGGACTGTTTGTCTCGTCGATCGTTCTGATTCTGATCGATCCCTTTATCATTTCGGACATTGGTTTTCAACTTTCCTTTTGCGCAACGCTTTCCATCATTCTGCTTGGCCGACGGTTGGCAGAAAAGATCGATCGATGGCTTCCGCACTTTCTTTCGCTGCCTGTCGCGACCATGTTTTCCGCTCAGATCGGAATGATCCCTATACTCGTGAAATTATCGGCCAAACAGTCGCCGGCATTGATGATGATTTCCATTGCCGGAACCGTTCTGTCTCAGGGTATTTGTACTCTTTCGATTCCGATCTCCGCAATCTATTTTATTTTAACTCCCATAGTTTTGGATAAAGCATTGTTCCGGATCATGTTCTTGCCCGTAAGGGGATTGATTTATCCGTTGGATTACATATCACGCATTGGAGAAATCGACTTTGTCGACGCCTTACGGTTGGAAACGCTTTCGCCGATTTTGCTCATCGGCATTTCCGGTCTGGTATTTCTGATGGTTTTGAAACGTAGTTTGCTCCGTCGTTGTTTATCGCTGATCACTGCAATAATGTTGATCATCGGATGTTGTGCGCAAATCCACTTATACGCGAATCGGCCGATGGCGACCGTCGTTTTTTTTGATGTCGGCCAGGGAGACAGCGCGTTGATATTGACAAAAGGGAAATCCGTGCTCATTGACGGAGGGGAAGCCGAAATGTGCGATCGTGTATTGATCCCGGCCCTGAACTTTTACGGGATCCGGAAGGTAGACATAGTACTGATGACTCATTTGCATTCTGACCATGGCGGGGGACTTCTGGAGCTAATCTCGGAGAATCGTGCAGAGAACATCGGAGTACCGTTTTTTGGCGAAGGGGAAGATTTCGATAAACTGACTCAAGATCATGAGACCGACGGTATCTTCTACTTGTTAAGAAGAGGAAACCGTATTCAAATATCTGATGACGTTTGTCTTTATGTGCTTCATCCGACTGAGGCGGTCTGCGACGGCGGGAACGAGGATTCTCTTGTGACAATGCTTTTAATGTCTGAGACCGGAGTGCTGTTTATGGGAGATTCCGGTTTTCCAACGGAGGAGGAATTGATTAAGGATGTTGAAATTCGGTCGTTTCTCGACCAAAATATAGATATAATGAAGGTCGGACATCATGGCAGTAAGTACTCGACCTCTGAAGAATTTTTATCCTTGATCGCTCCGGAAGCGGCCATCATCAGTGTCGGTAATAATTTTTACGGTCATCCGACGATCGAGGCGATTTCCCGTTTGCAGGAAGCGGATGCGGACGTTTTTCGAACGGATTACAACGGAGCGGTCATCCTGGACATATATGAAAACCATGTCACGATCCGAACGATGCTTGATTAACGGAGAATAGTTATGACGACAAAGCAATCCAAAGCTCCATTTAAAATCCTTAATTATTCCGATCTGGCCGCTGAGATCAAGTCCGGACTGATTCGACCGATATATTTGCTGACGGGTGAGGAGGAGTATTTGATCGACAGGATATCCTTGGGCATCCGAAAAAGAGTCTTATCCGATAATGCCGGCGAGGCGGATTTTTATATGTCTGACCGTCAAGGAGGAGGGATCGATTCGGAAGAACTTCGATCTCTGGTGTATACGCCGCCCTTTATTTCATCAAGGCGTGTGACGGTCCTTCGAAACACCGGATTGTTTTCCGGCCGATACCCCGAGACTGTGGAACATCAGAAATCATATATCAGATTGTTTGAGGGCATACCTGATTTTGCCTGCCTGATATTTATCGAATCGAAGATCGACAAGCGTAAGAAACTTCTTTTGGAAGCGCTTTCTCTTCGAGGCGCGATTGCGGAAATCGGACGTCAGACCGACAGAGAGCTCGAGGCATGGATCTGCGGACTTCTCAAGCGTGAGAAGATCCGAATTGCCAATGAGGCCGTTAACAGCCTTTTGGATCGAACCGAGAAACAAATGAATGCGTTGGAGCAGGAGACGAACAAACTCATCCTTTACTGCAAAGCAAACGATATATCAGAGATCGGGATGGAGACCATCGATTTGGTTTGCATGCCGGATATCCGAGGATCCGTATTTAAGATGATGGATTCGATCGGAATGCGCAGGACGGAAGATGCGCTCCTGATTTTCGACCGATTGATTTCGCTCAGAGAGCCGGTCCCGAAAATTCGTTTTTTATTATCTCGACACGTTCGCCACTTGATTTGCGCGAAGGAGTTGGGACGGGCAGACGCCGTTTCCGAAAAACTCAAGGTCATGCCGTTCGTTGCTCGTAACCTCTTGTCTCAGTCGGGACTGTTTGTCATGCCCGAACTTATCGATTTATATCACCGATGTCACGAATCGGATGCAATGGTGAAGTCCGGACGGATGGAGGAGAGGCAATCTCTGGAGTGGATCCTCTTTTCGATAGGAAGATCAGATCATTGACAATAAAAGGTGTTCTGGGAGGGGATTCGAAGCGAAGAGATTCGTTGACGCTCAACGACGAATCATGTAGTATAAAAAGAATTCAAACGGATTTGGAGGAGAAAAAATGTACAAAATAGAAATGAAAGTCCCGTTGGTTGAAATGGACGGGGATGAAATGACTCGGATCATATGGCAGCAAATCAAAGATATTGTGATTCATCCGTTTGTCGATCTGAAAACCGAGTATTTTGATCTTTCTTTGGTGAACCGTGATGCGACGGATGATCAGGTAACCGTAGATTCGGCAATAAGGACCCGAGAACTGGGCGTCGCGGTGAAGTGCGCGACCATAACACCGAATGCCCAGCGTATGGATGAGTATAAATTGAAAAAAATGTGGAAGAGCCCCAACGGAACGATTCGTGCGATTTTGGACGGAACCGTTTTTCGGGCGCCAATTATGGTCAAGGGGATCACGCCGTTCGTGTCGGTCTGGAAAAAGCCGATCACTATAGCTCGTCACGCATACGGAGATGTCTATCGGGATGCCGAAATGACCATATCCGGACCCGCGACGGCCGAATTGGTCGTAACCTATCCGGGCGGACAAACTCAGATCAAGAAGATCCACGACTTTTCCGGTTCGGGTATCATACTCGGGATGCACAATACGGACGAGTCGATCTCCGCTTTTGCACGCTCTTGCTTTCGATTTGCGTTGGAGGTCCGTCAAGAACTCTGGTTTGCGACTAAGGATACTATTTCAAAGACCTACGATCATCGATTCAAGGACATTTTCGAGGAAATATTCAATAATGAGTATCGGACACTTTTCGAGGATGCCGGGATTTCTTATTTTTACACATTGATCGATGATGTTGTCGCAAGAGTAATGCGATCCGAGGGTGGTTTTGTTTGGGCGTGCAAGAACTATGACGGCGATGTCATGTCCGATATGCTGGCATCCGCTTGCGGAAGTCTGGCGATGATGACGTCTGTCCTGGTGTCTCCGAACGGTAAGTACGAGTACGAAGCAGCGCATGGGACGGTCACCCGGCATTATTACCGTCACCTGAAAGGCGAGCAGACGTCAACCAATCCGATGGCAACGCTCTATGCCTGGACCGGCGCGCTTCGCAAGCGGGCCCAAATCGACGGGAACAAAGAGCTTGAAGATTTTGCCGACCGTGTGGAAAGGGCTTCCATCGATACGATCGAGAGCGGTATCATCACGGGCGACCTGATTTCGCTTCTGGATCACCCGGAGAAGAGGACGGTCAATACGGCTGAATTTCTGGAAGCGGTTGCTTCGAGATTATAGTGGTTTGGAGAGTGAAACGATGAGTTACTTCAGTGCATGGAACGAAAGATCCGAGAATACGACCAATCAAGCCCTGTACAACGCCTATGTTTCCGCGTACTACGACAAGGAAAAGGGCGCATACGATAAAATATTGAGCCAATACCCCGATCGGTCGATGATCACCGATGCCGTAGCGCTGCCCCTTGCCTTACAACTGGGATACACCAAAGATGAAATGGACTTGTTTCTCGGATTTCTGGATGGCATCAATCCAAGTCTTAATGAACCATTGGATTTACCGAACATAACGGACGACACCGTCCTGACTTTGGATATCGATGTCGAGAAATTATTTATTAACATGAGAGAAGCGAAAGCGGACTGGCTTTACGGACTTTCTTCCTGGAAAAATGTTTTTTCGCAAGAGGAGCTCGACCGTTTATCGATACGCTACAGAGAATCCAAGATCGTCCGAAGTGAAAAGGTCGGTCGCAATGATCCGTGTCCGTGCGGGAGCGGAAAAAAATATAAGCAATGTTGTATGAATCATTAAGGGAGTTCGTTTCAATTTAAGTTATTTATATTTCCCGCGGAGGAAAGGCGGAAATATGGATAACCGAATCCGAGAAATGCATGTAGGATTAAGACCCTATGAGCGGCTGGAACACAGCGGTGCCGCGGCGCTGTCTGATGCTGAATTGATTGCGATACTGATTCGCTCCGGATCAAACGGAACGTCAGCGATCCGGGTCGCGAGCGAAATACTTTCACTGGACCGATCGGGAGAAGGAGTTTCCTTTCTAAAAGATCTGACGCTTGAGGAACTTCAAGGCTGTAAGGGCATGGGACGCGTCAAGGCTTTGATCATCAAATCAGCACTTGAACTCGGTAAAAGATCGATGATGACACACCCGTTTTGGGAAAACACACAGATCAAATCACCGGATGACGCCATACATCTTTTCGAATATCGGATGTCGGATCTGAAGCGGGAAGAGGTCCATGTTGCTTTGCTGGATACACGTCATCGTGTGATGAGGCACGTGGTCGTATCCTCCGGAGGACTGGCTTCTACCGGGGTTTTCCCGAGAGAACTTTTTCGTGAAGCGATCAAATCCAATGCCTCGGCAATCATTCTTGCGCACAATCACCCGAGCGGTGATCCCAAACCCAGTCAAGACGACATTACAACGACGCAGTCTCTTTTCAAAGCCGCTTCTCTGATCGGAATCGATTTAATCGACCACATTATCGTCGGCAGAGGAGGTTGCACCAGTATGAAACAAAGCGGGTTGATATAGATTATTCTTGTGCCTGACTGTATGATATACTATTGAATTGACCGGAACAGAGTCTATCCGACCGATCCATAGAGTTATTTATGAGGTACGTCCTTTGCGCAAACTCTTATCCAATAAAATATTTCTTCTGCTGATGGTAACCTTATTGATCGTTGCCTTAATCATTATGAGTAC
>JAFGGR010000220.1 GCA_016930475.1 Clostridiales bacterium
CCAACGCACTTGCCGACACGTGAAAAAGGGCCGCCGGCAAAGGATGCTCAAGATGGCTGTCGATATAGCCGGGCAGATACCCGAATCGAGAGCAGACAGCGGCGATAATCCCGATCGCGATCCACGCGACGATCGCGCGTTTCCAGACGCGTCCCTCGATACGGACGAGAAGAATTATCCATATCAGCAGGAAAAACAACGGGAGGATCAGTTCGTCGATGAACGCAATGGTATCGGTATCATGTTTTTGTTGTGCACACATGGTGATCGCGGTCATGCCTGTAGCGCCGATGAGCGACACAGCAGCCATATAAGAGATGGTCGATCGGATTTTTTGAACCTTCCAATGGAGGACATGATGGACGAACAGGATCGACGAAAGACTCAGTGCGAGCATATCCGAGCAGTTGACGATCAAACGGAGAAGGATCTCGATCGATTCACTCATTTTTTACCTTCCGTTCTTCTTGACGTATTCGAACATCTTGTTTTTGAAGTCCGAGGAAGCGCTTCTCGCGACCGGCAGAATGTCGCCGTTATCCACGGTGAGTTCTGTTGTCGAGAATTTTTTGACGTACATCAGATTGACAATATAGCACCGGTGCACCTTGAAGAAGGAGGCGTCGGTTCCGGCGAGCGATTTTTGAGCGTCCGAGAGCTTCATTCGAACGCGGATCGGCTGTTTTTTTGTTATGAAGCAAACCTCGTTATTGGCGGACTCGGCGTAGAGAATTGCGTTTGCGGGTATGACGACTTCTTCGCCACCGATGTGAAAGGTGATGTGGACGCCGTTATAGTATCGCTTCTCCAGATCCGTCAGTGTCTCTCGGAGCTTTCGGCGGTTGACGGGCTTGCTCAGGAAGCGGAAGGCCGAGACCTCGTATCCCTCCATCGCCATCTCGGTGTGGCTCGTCAGGAAAACAATCGGGACGGTCGGATGGTTTTTTCGAATCGCCGCGGCGGCCTTCATCCCATCGACGTTCCGCATCTCGATATCCAGAAAGATCGAGTCGTAGGTGATACCCGACTCCATGGCGCGTAAGATCTCACTGCCGTCCGCATAGAGAAAGCATTGGACCTTGTCTCGCCCGAACAGATTAGTAATCTCGGAAGAGATTTGATTTCGGAACAATTCTTCGTCATCGACGACGGCAATTCGCATATCGGGTCTGCTTCCCTTCATCGGTCTTTAATTATTATATCAAAAGCATCAGCCGACCGCCTTACCGTTTTCGAGGCGAACAATCCGGGTTCCGTAGGCGGCGCAAGAATCCGAGTGGGTCACCTGAAGGATGGTGATTCCTTTTTTTTCGTTGACTTTTCGAAAAAGATCCATGATTTCTTGCGTCGAATTTGAATCGAGGTTTCCCGTCGGTTCGTCGGCGAGGATGATGTCCGGGTTTCCGATCATGGCACGAGCGATGGCGACGCGCTGCTGTTGGCCGCCGGACAGGGTCGACGGCATCGAGCGGCGCTTTTCCTGAAGGCCGGTGGTATTAAGGATCGCGTCGAGGTCTTTTTCGATCGAGGAGCGGGACTCGCCCTGGGCGGTCAGGGGCAGAAGGATGTTGTCTTCCACATTGATGTTCATAACGAGGTTGTAGAACTGGAAGATGAAGCCCATTTTGCGGAGGCGGATGTCCGTGAGCTTTCGCTCCTTCATCGCTTTTTTGGAAATGTCGTTACCGCTGACGAGGATCGATCCGTCATAATCGCGGTCGAGACCGCCGATCAGGTAGAGCAGGGTGGACTTTCCGCTCCCGGACGCGCCCATCAGGGACACAAATTCTCCTTGCTTCACCGCCATACAGCAGTCGCTGAGGACCTGGTTTGCCGTTTCGTTTTTGCCGAATACTTTGGTTACATTTTTAACTTCGATTACGCTTTTCATCGTTTTTCTCCTTTGGTGTTTGTGTGGTTACTCGTGATACGGTTGCTCGGAGCGCTTTGCGCTCTGCTTGTTCTTCGGTTGCTCGAAAAGCTTTGCGTTCTACTCGTACTTCAGTTGCTCGGAGAGCTTCATTTTCCCGGCCGCGCGGATCGGGAAGGCGGAGGTCAGGATGAACAGAAGCCACATCGCAAGGACAAATATGATGTAGGCGATGAACTCCGTCGTGATCTCGACGCCGGCCGATATCGAGTTCAGGGCACCGAATATGGGGCGGATCATCAGAAGACCCATCGGTACTGCGGCGATCAACGCGATCCCGGACGAGAACATACTTTCCAGCACAAACATGCGGGTGAGTTGTTTTCGGGAAAGCGACGTGGAAAGAAGGATCGCGCACTCTCTTTTTCGACCCTCGAAGCCGATCAGAAGATTGCTGACCGATCCGATAAAGGTCAGCGATATGCCCAGGACGATCACGAATGTGATGATCGACATGATTCCGGCACTGTTGCTGTTTGCATCGGCGTCGTACTCCTCGGCGGTCAAACTGAACGAGTGCGCGCCTTTGGCGTATTTTTCGATCTGCCGGTCGACCGTTGCGGGATCGTCCGTACGAATCAGGATCATGCCCGGATAGTCGCCGTAGAGATTTTTCACTTCATTTTCGGAAAGAACGATCGTTTGTCCGGAAGCGTCGTAGGCGGTCACGTTACTGAGGTGAATGACGGTGAATGTTTTTTCGATCGGGTAATAACTTTCGCCTCGGAAGGTGATCGTCGCCTTGTCTCCGATGCGAAGGCCGTGACGCTCGGCGAGGACGGAGCTGATCGATATTTCGTCGTCGGCCGGCACCGGAACGTCCGGGATCCCCGTAAACCAATCGTAGCCGTTCTCGTCGACGGAGAGGACCGAGATGTTTTTGGCTTCCTTGCCGTTGATCGTCAGGCGCTCCGTGTTGTTGTAGATGTATTCGACGTCACGGACGTCGGGAAGATCCCCGATAAAACGAAAGTATGCGGTTTTTTGCGAGAGATTTGTCTCGACATAGACATCGCCGGAAAAGATACGCGTGTCGACCATTCCGGCAAGCGACGTCGCGACCGTGTAGATAACGATGGCCAGCGCGGCGGAGGTCGTGATTAGAATCGCACTGCCGACGGTGCTTTTCTTGCTGTACACTTCGGTGATCGCAATTTTGGCGACGGGTTTTCCGGCCTTGTCGAAATGCCGATAGAAAAACTTTGAGGCGAATCGCAGGACGTGCGGGAACAGAAGTGCAAGGGAGAAGGTCATCAACGCGAAACGGATGATCCCCGTCCAAAATCCGGTCGGTACGAACGCCAGCACGATTGAGGCGACAGCAAAAATGATTCCAATGATTGTCGTAATGCGGTTGGTTTTGTATTCCGTATCCTTGTTCGAAAAGATGATGTCACGAATCGGCGTTTGGACGGCCTTGATCACTTCCTTGATCGGACAGACACATTCAATCAGGATCGCGGTTCCGATAATCGTCGCGATTAACAGAGGATCGATTTTGCCGAGCGTAATATCGATCGCCGCTCCGGTTGTGCTCTCGACGCGGATCATGGAACCGATGATCCGGTCTCGAAGACCCGCATACAAGAGGCATCCGAGTGAAGAACCCATGAGGCCGTAGAAAGCGTTTTCGAGAAGCAGAATGAATGTGGTCCTCCGGGTCGAAAATCCCAGACTTCGGAAGGTGCCGACGACGGACATTCGCTCCGAGATAATCCGCTCGGATATAGAAATTGTGACAAAAATGACCATCAGGACGCAGACGGCGAACAGTACGAAGAACAGCTTCGTCAATTGAACGATCGACTCGTTCATTTCTTCATTTTCAAACAAGGATTCGGCCGTAAGTCCCGGGTAGCGATCTTTTATGTGATTGATCACGCCCGATATTTCCGTATCGTTTTTCACGTCTATCGCGATTTGCGCGATCTTCATGTCGGAAATGAGCGGGGAGATCCCATCGACGCTAAGAAGTGCGGTATTATAGGCCATCAGACCTTTTCCGTGCGAATCGACGACCTGAACGACCGTGTAATCGTACGGGATCTTGCTTTCATCGTGCAAGACGATTGTGTCTCCCTCCGCATAGCCGTGATTCTCGGCGAAGTCGTTTGACAGCGCGACTTCGCTTTTCGAAAGGCTTCGGTCGATTGGGATCATGCCCATATCGGCGGCCTCTTTCGAGTTCAGACCCAGAATATTGATTTGGTCCTGCTCAACATAGGTGTATTGACCCTCGAGGTCGTGAATAAAAGCGTTGGTCGTTTGATAGATCGCGATTGAATTATTCTCCGGCATTTCCGGATCTGTCATCAGGCTTTCGTCTATATCGCTCCCGCTGACCAGTACATCCATGGAGCCCAGATACTGACCGTACAGATTCCGGAACATGCCTTTGAGCGCGCCCGACATGTCGAAGCACAAAAGTGCCGACAACGAGCAAATCATTACACAGAACACAATAAGTAGTGTTCGCATCGGTTTTTTGAATACGTTTTTCAGAGTATGTTTGAGTGCGATTCTCACATTGCTTTTCCTTTCTAGCGATTATTTCCAGCGGCTGATTCGTTCTTCCGGCGGGACATACATTCCGTCCCCCTCGATCAGGCCGTAAAGTTCACAGAATGCGTCCGTCGTCGCCAGGATTGCATTGACCCTTATGATGGCCGGACTGTGCGGATCCTCGGAAAGCCGTTCGATCACGGCGGAGTTCAGACTGAGCTCACACCAGATCCTCGCATAATTTTCGAAAAGCTTCCGGTACTCGTCCCCGGTTCGCGCGATATTCGTGATGCATTCCATCGCGCCCAGATCCGCGTAGTTTTCACCGAGTGTTAATTGGCCGTCCACGCGGTAGACATCAAAGACGGTAAAGTGCTTTTCGAAATATTCCCGAACGATTTGGTTTCGCGTCCGGAATGCGTCCATATCTTCGGGCGGAAGCCAGGAAGGATCGTATACACCATTCGCGTTATATCGGATCATGTTGGAGTCAAAAGCGTGACCGACTTCGTGGGCGATGACGGCACCGAGTCCACCGAGGTTAGTATAATAGTCTGCGGCCGGGTCGAAAAACGGCGCCGAACAGATTGCCACGGTAATGGTCACGGTATTGTCGTAGCCGTAGCAGGCGTTGACCATGTGCATCGGCATGCCGAACTCCGTCCGCTCGCGCGGTCGGCCGATCTTTTCGATCGATCGGGCGATGTCTCTTCTCTCGGCATTACGCCGGGTCTCGAAAAGGTCGTCTCCGAAGACTTCGAGGAAGCCCGGGTCGTCTTCCATTTGTTCCAGCGCAGTACCTCCGGTGATGAATCGAATCTGATCGAGTTTTTGAAGGATCAATAATTTTGCGTCCGATGAGATCCAGTCGGACCCCGTGATCAGGTCACGATAACTTTCCCGGATCTCTTCGAACATTTCGGTCAACTGCCGATCGGTCTCTTCCGAGTAATGGTCCTTGACATAAAGATCACTTAAGACCATCGGGAAGGTGTCGTGTATATATTCGATCGCCCGGATCTCGGCGGTCTCGTGACTTATCGGAAAATATTCTTCGTATATCGGATATTCGGAGGTGATGAAAACGCCGTATTGGGCCAGAAAATCATAGGCCGCCCAGGCTTTAAGTTCTTCCAAATTATCTTCGACAAACAACGCGTCGATCGCGGTGAGTTGACCCTTGTCCATGATCAACCAGCCTCCGTACGGGGGGTCGACAATCCCGGCCATCTGCTCAAAATTACGAATGCTCACATTGCTCAGGGCTGCGTCCAACTCCGCATTCGTCATGAATGTTGTATACGCGAACGGGTCCGCGGCGTTGGCGATTTCGTAATCGGTCGCCCACGCGACATCAATGATCCGAAGCATCCATTCGTGCGCAATCTTCTCCGCTTCCCCGTACGACTTGCCCATTACGCGAAGCGTGTCGACAATCCGCTTCTCGTACGGTTCCGCCAGATATGTATTTTCGTTGACTTCCTCCAACGGCACGCCGCAGATCTCGCCGGCCGGAAACCAAGCGACCGCATACTCGTCCGGATCGAAAAAGTCCATCTGCACGACGAGGTTGCTGAACGTCGCGCATCCGTAGTCAAGGGTCAATTCTTCGGCGATCGCCATCAACTCGTCGAGCGTTTGAGCTCCTGCGATTTTTTGAAGCTCTGCCTCAACATTCCGACACGCCCGTGCCTGGGCCGCATCGTCCTCCAGAAAATCAATGTACTGAAGATATGCGTCGCGAACAATTTGCTCGCAGGAGCCCGTCGGGAATTTTTCGGTACTGCGGATCACGCGTAAGATCGACTCGAGCAATTGCTGTTCGGTATCGATATTCGCGAACGAGCCGGCTTGCGTCTCCCCGTATTCCAGTGTGATATTTTGAAGTGTCTCGAGGTTGACGTACCCGTAATAGTCATCCTGTGCTCGAATCGAAGTGATCGGCGCAACGCTTTCCGAGGTCGTCTCTGTACTCTCGGTCACCACGTCAACACAACCGGATAACAGCAGAACGATGACGATCAATAATGCGGATAATCTCTTGATGTGCATGGTATGTTTCCTTTCCTGCGGTATATTATTGATATGTTCGATTGATCCATTTTTATCACGAAAAATCCTCGAAAAACTGCAAGTCGTGGTGAACAGTAATGATCGCGTGGTGAATTGTGCAGGGAGAGGAGACGGCATTTTTCACGAAAAGAATTATTCAATGGTTTCCGGTTATTGATAAGCCCATGACGCTTCAGCTCGAATGGTTGTCAAACAGGATTCGATCAAGACAACATTTAAAAAAAGCAGAGCCAGACGGCTCTGCTTTTGCGTTTTCCGGGATTGAATGGATACAGACGGTATGTGCGACAGATCGACAAAATATTACATTGCGATTCTTTTCGAGACAAATCGATCCGGTCTTATTTCGTCATTTTCTTAATCATATTCGCCATCATGTCGATGGATTTGACCGGCATCAGGCGATAGAGTTTGTCCATCATTTTGGAATCGCCTCCGACGAATATTTTGAGCTTGTCCTTTTCGATGCCCTTGATGATAATAGCGGCCGCTTCGTCCGCCGGGGTGGTCTTGTGTTTGGCGGCGGAATTTTCATCAGCGGCTTTGACTGCTTCCGTTTTCTTGTTCTCGTCTTCCATGGAATTGGTTGAGATGTTGGTTGCGACCGCGCCCGGGAAGACCACAGATACGTGAATGGAAGTATCCTTCGTTTCCGCGTAAAGCGCTTCGGTGAACAACTTCACGGCTGCCTTGCTGGCGCCGTAGATGCCTTGCCCCGGTACGGGAAGGAATCCGCCCATGGAGGATACGTTTGAGATAAAGGTATCGGTCGTCGCATCCAACTCATGCATCACCGCACGCGTCAAATTAAGAACGCCGTAAAAGTTGATGTTCATGACTCGCTCAATGGTTTTTTCGGTCAGTTCGATGAAATTTACAAACGGTTGAATGATTCCGGCGTTATTGATGATGCCGTGCAGATTACCGAAGTCGGCCTTGACCTTCTTGGGAAAGTCGGCAACTTTTGCGGAGTCGGAAACATCTAAGACATAGGTCCTCACGAGCTCCGGGTCGGAGACGAGCGTCTTCGTTCCCGCAAGTGTCTCTTCGTTAATATCGCAAGCCGCGACTTTGACGCCTTTACTGACGAGTTGCAGGGTCAGTTCTCTTCCCATACCACTTCCTGCGCCGGTCACGATCAATACTTTATTCTTCAAATCATACATATGGTCACCTCTTTCTGCTTTGTATATTATACAACAATACGTAGTAATTAGCAATCTGTTGACGCGTAAAAGGAGGGTTCATAAGTGATCGGTCAGGAGGTAGGGACACCTACGTCCGAATGCGTACTCATGACATTATCCTCGGATAAATATTGTGTTCTTGCCTCCATATATTCGTCCGAAAACAGGTTGCCCATTCCGATCAAAATGATCAATCCCAAAACGAAGCAGATTACGAACAAAAGGATAGAGTATCCGATTTTGTTTTTCTTGAGAAAGGGAATTTTCCTCCGAAGAGATGGAATCATGGTCATGACGATCGGAAAAATAAATGCTACGAGCAATGAGATCACAAAGGATGCCTTGTTAATAAAATCGTCGCGGTCGGATGCGGGAAAAGGAGGAGGAGAAAAAATAAAGGCCAAGATAAATAAACCGACGATCGTGATCACGATTATTTTGAATGCAAATATCGAGCGGGACAAAACAGATTTCATATCGTTCGGCGTCATTGACGGGTCGGTTTGAAAGGGAATCGAATTCGTCTCACTTGTTGAAACAGGATCGTCCGATGAAACAATTTCGTCGAGGCTCCTGACAAGACGAGCTCTGCAATCAATACAATATTGAGCATTATCTGGGTTCTGCGCGCCGCAATGTGTGCAAATCATCTACGTTTTTCCTTTCCATCGCTGAAGTTCTCAAATGAATTCGTTTGAATGTCTTTAATCATATTCTTAATTGCATTGAGCCATCAAGAAAATGTTTTATGGTGTCCGGCGATGCTTCGATCTTTTCGGCCGGCGAAGAGATTGCGCTTTGATTTTTTCGAGCGGCGAAGATCGGACGGTTTGGTCGGATGAAATTCATTTTATATCGGAGTATGATGTAGACGAGCAAATCTCATCAGCGTATACTAAAAATAACATAAGAATTTTATTTGCGGTCGTTTTCGGGCAAATATGAAAGCAAAATGGAGAGAAATGATTGAAAAAGCATAATCGCGTAATAATGAAAACATATGAAAGATGTCTGCCGCTGATCAGAAGCTCGCGATAGAAATAGAAGGGGATTAATTATGGCATATGAAATCGTTCGTCAGTTTCCAAAGGATATGATTTTCAAAGAGGTCGGACCGCTCATTTCACTTTATCAGCCGACCCACCGGTCTTCACCGGATAACAAACAAGATCCCATTGTGTTTAAGAATCTGCTTCGGGTGATCGAAAAATCATTGGAGCAACTGCCGAACGACGATGCCGTGCATTCCATCATGAAATCGTTACATGAGATCAAGGAGGATGAGGATTTTTGGATGCATACGCTTGACGGGATCGCGGTTTTTGCATCGTCAAACAAGTGCATCGTCTACAATCTTCAGATCCCGGTCAAGGAATACGCGGTCGTCGCCGACCGCTTTCACATCACGCCGCTCATCAAGGCCTTTCAGTCCGTTGAGGAGTATCAATTGTTGGGTTTGAGCCGCGAAAACTTCAGCCTTTATCAGGGGAACCGGTACGGGTTTGAAGAGATGAAGATCCATCCGGATACCCCGAGAACGATGAAGGAAGTCCTGGGCAGTGAATTGTCGGGACCGTATCTGTCCCACGGATCTTACGGCGGCGCCGGCAGTCCGACGATGTACCACGGTCATGGGGATGTCAAGCAAGAAATCGATAAAGATACCGAGAAATATTTTCGATACGTCGATTCATTCGTTTTCGAAAAATACTCCAAAAAGACGAAGCGGCCGCTCATTTTGGTCGCGCTCAAGGAGTACCATTCGGAATTCAGGAAAATAAGCAATAACCCGTATCTGCTCGAAAAGGGGATCCATAAATCCATCGAGTCTTTCGACAAGGATGAATTACTTGAAAAGGCACGATCGCTGATCGAAGCCATCAATAAAGAAAAGCTGCAAAAAGTGGTCGAGTCGTTTGCCGGGGCCGAAGCGGAATCGTTGGGTTCGTCGGATCTGGCACGCGTCATCAAGGCCGCATCGGAGGGTCGGGTGGAAACCATTCTGATCGAAGAAGACATCGTTTTGCCGGGCAAGATCGACTTTGAAACCGGAAAGGTCCGGGTGGGGGATAACGATGATCCGGAATTCGATGATATCTTGGATGATCTTGCCGAATTGGTGATTTCGAACGGAGGTGATGTGTTCGTTCTGGACAAGGATGAGATGCCCGGCGACACAGGCGTCGCGGCTATATTCAGATATAGCTGATCGACCGGCGAAACCGGAAACCATCTGGAACATTTCCGAATCCATGCATGACTGACGACATAAGGAGCAAAATGATGAAGAACATAAAATTGGTGTTTGGTTCCATTGTGATTTTCCTGGGTTGTTTGACTATACTTACGGCTTGCGACGATAAGGGTTATGTCGTTAAGGAAAACGGAGATATCCATATAACCGAAAGCGGCGTGACCCTCAGTGATATGGATGTTGACGGGGATCTTTTTATTGATGAGACCGTCGGAGACGGAGATTTCACACTAAAAAACATTGCGATAAACGGGACGCTCTACGTACGCGGCGGCGGCGAAAATTCCGGATACCTGGTTAATGTTTTCGGAACGGATATGATCGTTGAGAGTAAAGACGGAACAAGGGTCGTTTGCACAAACTCCGGTATGGACGGTGTGCAACTCCTGACGAGCTGTAATGTTGATAACGTGGGATCTGACATAAAAAAAGTCACGGTAGGCAGTAGCGAAACGGAGCGTGCAATCAATGTTTTAATGACGGGCGATTATCCGGAAGTTACTTTTGAGTCTACTGCTAATGTGAAAATTGACGGCAAGGTCAGTCTGATGACCGTTCTAGAAAATGCAGGCATGACAAGCATTGAAATGGTGGACGAGTCTACATGTTATTTCTACTCCTGCTACGGCCAGTCGGTAACGATCACCGGCGGCACCATTATTGAGGCGTGGATCAATGCCGAATACTGCTCGCTCCCGGAGAATACAGACTTTATCGGCAGTAATACCGGAGTTGCAAATGTAACGCTCGGTGACGTTCTTTATGACATCCCCGGCTCGGAGGGGGAGGAGCAGGGAGAGGAGGACGAAGGGCCGGAAGAGCCAACGACGGATTCGTTTTTTTCTGAGGGCTATCCGATCGTTTCGAAAAACGGTTCAGTGATAACGATTCTGAGCGCTTGCGAAACTCAGTGTACAATATACGCTTCTGTTGAGGGCGATGAAGTCGGACTTGAAGGCATATCATCAGACAATATTCTTCATCCCGAAAAATTTAATGATGATCCCAACTATATTCCAATTACCGGAAGTGTTGTCGCTTCTTCAACAAATGAGATTTATACGATCACAATTGATATGGAGAAAATTTTCCCGGATGATATGAACATGGGCGCCCCGGAAGGCGGATTTGCGGTTTTTGTGATCGCAGAAGATGCGGATGGAGAATACTCCCCAATTTCCAGATTTGTGGTTAATAATTAAGGGATAAGAATGTAACCGCTGATCGACGCATCTGACGATTGCCGCTTTTAGACCGACTATATTGCTAAATCGACTGCTTATCGGGAATCGCTGTTCCCGAGGGCGGTTTTTTTATGATGGGGAACAGGTAAGAGGTGTTGTTGTGGATGTTGAGATCGTGATCGATCAGAATCAGAAGGAACCCAAAATTATCGCGCGCACGGATCGAAATACAGAAGAGGTAACGGAGATTATCAAGAAGCTGTCGGATGAAAAGCCACAGATGATCGCAGGTTATTACGGGGATGTACTGCGAATCATCGATCCGATTCGCCTGATTTGAATTTTTGCATCCGACGGAAAGGTGTTTGCCCAAACGGACGACGGAGAGCTCTCGCTTCGGCTCCGACTGTATGAGATGGAAGAGCGCCTGGACAAAAGCGTTTTCGTGCGAATTTCGCATTCGGAATTGATAAACCTATGCGGCCGCCTCCTGTATTTGGGAGATGGAATCCTGGAGTATCGCCAAACAAACGGGTCTGTATTTTGCGGTCTTGTCACTGACGCTGCTGCCGATTGCATATCTTACAGAATGGATGGAACATTCTGTCACGGGGTTTCTAATCTATTTCGGGATCTTCGTTGCGATTTTTGTTATCATCTGGGTTGCTCAGTATTTCTTCTGGAAAAACAAGATCAGCAGGTTCAACTCAAAGATCGAAAAGCCGTAGACGGTTCGTTCGATGCATCCCATCAAGCGGGTATTCACCGCGAAGTAAGGTCATAATCATTTCGTGAAAATCAGGTACACGGCCTTCCGAAAAGGAGGGCCGTGATTTTGCGTCCGGCTGTTACCGGGGGGTGAACACATTTGACTTTCCGGATAAACAAGTGTATTTTTTGCGCATGATCAAAGAGAAGAAACAAGTTCGATCATTTCACTACGCTTGGGTGATCGTCGCGGTAGCCTCGATGAGTTACTTTTTTTCGGGGCCGGGGCAGACCTATTTCATCTCGCTGTTTATCGACGAGTATATCGACACTTTTCAATGGAACCGATCGGTCGTATCCGGCTTGTATTCCGGAGCGACACTGCTGTCGGGACTTCTGATGTTTTTTGTTGGGCGGTTTTCGGATCGAATCGGAAAAAAGCGGATGATGATCTTGGCTTCGTCGCTGTTGGCACTGACCTGTGTGTGGAACAGTTTTATTATCAGCCAGTTGATGCTGTTGGTCGGCTTTTTCTTCAGCCGCTTTCTGGGGCAGGGTACGATGACGCTGGTACCGTCCACGCTGGTACCCGTCTGGTTCGAAAAGCGCCGCGGTATCGCGATGAGCCTGATGTCCGTCGGCGGTATTGTCGGCGGCGCGTCGGTTCCCGTGATCAATGCGTTTCTGATCCGCGGCTGGGGCTGGGAGTGGACCTGGCGGTTCTGGGCGATCCTGCTCGCGGTCATTTGTGTGCCGGTATTTCTGGTTTTCATGAAGGATCATCCGAGCGATATCGGATCTAAGCCATACGTGCTCGAAAAGGGCAAGGAGCGCCTTCTCCGGGTCGATCAGAACAAAGAGTCCTTTACCATCCGTGAGGCGATGCGCACGCGCTCGTTTTGGCTGATGCTTTTTTGTCAAATCATTTTTCCGATGGTCGGCACCGGTGTTGTATTTCACCTCGTATCCATCTTGGGCCAGCAGGGCATCGATCGTACCCAGACCGCGATGCTGATGAGTATTATTTCCATTATCGCTTTTCCGTCCACTTTACTTGCGGGTATCGTCCTGGATCGCGTTCCGGTACGCTTAGTGATCGCGACGATGAATGTTTTCTATATTGTCGGGCTGGTTTTCCTGCTTATAAACGACAATATATGGATCGCCGGTGCGTTTGCCGTTTTTCAGGGTGTCGTGACCGGATTGAACGCCGTCAGTTTCGCGTATATGTGGCCGGCGTATTTCGGCACGGAGCATCTCGGCAGTATTCGCGGCTTTTCCATGTCCGCCACCGTTGTCGGCTCGGCGATCGGACCGATCCCTTTCGGCTTTCTGTTTGACCGTACCGGAGCCTACGGGACGACGATCCTGGCAATGATCTTGGTCGTGACGCTCGGAGCGGTCGCTTCGCTGATTGCGAAAAGACCGGTGAAGCGCGCTTGATATTCCTGCTTTTCGAGCAAAAAACCCACAAATGATTTACAGGTCGGCAAGATACGAAGAAAATGTAGATGGAGCCGTCTCAAAACGAAAGTATGCGGACGGCTTCTTCCGTGTAATGAGCGTGCGCGAATAAATATACTTGATGAATCAAATAAGTGTTTGACACAATTCCAGGCGGTGCTTTATACTTGATTCATCAACTAAATTAGGAGCCTCCATGAAAGTATTAATGATAAACAGCAGTCCGCGGAAGAACGGAGCGACCGCAAAGATTCTCGGTGAAATTTCCGATATTCTGAAAGAGTACGATGAAGTCGGTGCCGAATTGATCCATTTATCGGATTATTCGTTGGAGTTTTTTTAAAGGTTGCACCCGATGTTTTGAGACCGGGAAATGTATGCTGAAGGATGACGCGGAAAATATATCCGGTCGGATCGCCGAGGCGGACGCCCTTATTGTAGGCGCGCCGACTTACGCAAGCAGTATCCCCGGCCAGATGAAAACACTGATTGACCGCGGGCATTTTGTGATGGAGCAACTGCTTCATGGGAAATATACGCTTTCCATTGCGACCTATGAAAATGCAGACGGAGGAGCGGTGATCAAGTCTCTCAACAAGTTATTCCTGTATTCCGGAGCGGTGCTGTGCGGGAATCTTTGCATCAAAACGGGTTTTAACACGAATCCTCTGGATCTGCGGTCAACTAGAGATCGAGTGAGACGGCAAACGGAAAAACTCTGTAGAATGATAAGAAAGAAGAAAAAGGGCAATGCCTTGTTACGAGTAATCCACCATGTAGTTTTTCATATCGGTATTAGGCCGTTTGTTAAAAAACATCAAAGAAAATTCGCCGGAGTGATCGCTCATTGGCGTGATCGGGGGATCGTGCATGATGCAGTTTGATTTGTTTGATACACTTGGATTTTTAACGGTCAATACGGCATTACATGCCAAACAGAACCTGAACAGTATTTTTCTTCGCAGTGGTACAGATGCCACTTTGGATCAATTTGTCGTTATGTCCGTTTTGCTGATCAACGACGGCATCGTCCAAAAACAGATCAGCGAAAAATGCGATAAGTCAGATTCCAATTTGACCAGAATACTCAACGTTATGGAAAGCAAGAAATTAATCATGCGTAAAACCGGTAAGGATGCGCGTAGTCGCAGTATTTATTTGACTGAGACCGGCAAGCAGTTATACTCGAAGCTCGCACCCCTTGCGTCAGACTATAACCGGCAGGTATTCGAAGGGTTTTCGGAAACAGAGATGCGAATGTTTAAGGGACTTCTCCTGCGAATGAGAGAGAATCTGATGAAGCCGGGATCGTAGTCGCATATGCGTCAAAGAACGCAATGATATCCATGAAAAGCTCCGGATCCGTCAAATCATTCCACACATCCCGGTCGAGATGCCCTTCAATGTATTGTGCCTTGAGCTCCGGCGTCAGGCCGTTTTCGAGCGATTCGACATAGACGGCGAAGTCTTCGTTGAAAGACTCGATATATGCCCGCGCCTCATCCGAGTAGTAAATTCGGTCGTGACCGCGGTCTTCATACCGCACGAAAAGAAACCGCCCGTCTTCGGCATATTTATCGTGCCAGATATCATATCCGTACTCGATCGGCACCGTCTCATCGTCGGCGCTGTGGATGACCATAACACCGGCATCGGAATTTTTGAACCCCTTCATGCATGAGACGCTCGCGCAACGCCCGAATTTTGCGTACTCCACCGCCCGAAAATATGGCATGAGCAGTCCGATCGCGCTTCCCAAGATCTTACGTCCTTGGATCTTGATGAGATCCGAAGAAGAATCGATCCCCGATAGGATCACGGCCGCCCGTACCTCCGGATGATCCTCCAGTACGCTTCCGATTGCATACCCGCCCCAGCTATGCCCGAAAAGCATCACCGGTAACCCGTCGAACTCGCCCGAACTTTTCACAAACCGCAGAGCATAGTCCAGATCAATGACACCCTGCGGTAAACCGCCGACCGCATCGCCGCCGCTTTCATCATTTCCCGTCGCATCATACGCAAAAACGACATACCCGTTTTGCGTAAAAACATCCGCGCTCGGCAAGTACGAATTATGCCCGCCCCCGCCGAAACTGTGCGCGAAAACAATAACGCCGCGCGGAGGTCGGACCGAGGGATCCTCCGATAGTCGAACCGTATCATCACTTTGCCCGTCCGCAGATCGAGCCGTTGATCCTTCCCGGTAGTACTTATATCCGACCAACTCCCGGCCCTTGTCCGACTCGAAAACCAATCGTTGAGCGCAAAGACCCGGAAAATCGTCCACGGTGTATGAAAGCGGCTCATACGAAGTAAAACGCTTCCCGAAACTGTCCTCGTATACGTATATCGAAATCGAAAAGGGGACGACGATAAAGATGAGGGCGGCTAGGATGACGGAGATGATGATCCACTTCTTTTTCGTTTTGGGTTGCATGGGATACCTCTTTTTGCGATGGAAGGGTCAATTGGGCGTTTATCCGCCCGATCATTTATTTGATCGGGCTTTGACCTTCTTGAATAGTGTCATGTACAACCACAATGATATCAGACCGAATGCCTGAAAGGATATCAGCGCGGGTATCACTCCGAAAATATCGGCAAGCACACCGATCAAAAGCGCCATCAACGCGCATACCAGACTCTCGACGAGTGACTTGACGGAGCTCATCGAGGCGCGGTGACGATCGGTGAACAGTTTCTGGGCGATGTCGTTCTTGGCGACTTCGGTCACGCCGTGAAAAAGTGCATTCGAAGTCAGCAGTACCGGGGAAAAGATATTGCCCATGATCAGCGCGACGGTGTTGGACAATATACTGTACACGCGTCCGATGATGATCACGCTTTTGTTTCCGCGCCGGTGGATCCACTTTTCGCTGATCCAGTAACTGAAGGCGACGATCAGGTCTCCGAGAGTCGTCGCAAATCCGATCGCCCAAGTGGGCCATACCATTTTGATGAAAGTCGCCCGGAATTGGTATGCGGACTCACCCGCACCGCCGGCGATGCTGTCGGCGGCGATGATTTTCACCAGACTCTTGTTGCGGGACACTTCACGCAGGCACTCCCTCAAATGCTTCCATGGCGAGACGATTTCTCTCTTCTTTATCGACTCCGGCTCATTGAGAAACAACGCGGAGAACACGCAGACGGCTTTCGGGATGACGGTCAATACGAACAGGAGCGAATACGTCCCGAAAAGCAACATCAGCGCACCCGTAAGACCGGAGATCGACAGAGCGACATGACTCATCGATCGGGTTTTTCCCAGATACTTTTTATAGAATGATTCGCGATCACATGATTTCAGATGGTCGTACAAAAATGCGTCGTTGTTCCCGCTGTAAAGAGCCGCGGCAAATCCTTCAAAGAATGCGCCGACAAACAACCAGAGCGCGTTTTGGGCGATGGCGTAAAACGCAACGGAAAAGAACGCCGCGGCCGCTCCGACCCCAATGGTTTTCTTTCTGCCGATCGC
>JAFGGR010000221.1 GCA_016930475.1 Clostridiales bacterium
TATTGATATGAATATTCAACAAATCGCCGAAAAGGCGTGCGAGGATGCTTTTTATGCTTATGATCCGCAGGACGGGGTCTGTGCAATCGTGATGGAGCCTTATACCGGCGCCGTTCTTGCGATGGTGTCCATACCGGATTACGATTTGAACCAACCGCGAGCGTGTCCAGAATTGACCAATTCTTTTTTGTGGGAGTCGATGTCCGATGAAGAAGAAATGAAGTATTTGATGTTCAGGATATGGAGAAATCGTGCTATTTCGGACACCTATGAGCCGGGCTCGACGTTTAAGGTATTAACGACAGCGATCGCCCTTGAAGAGGGATTGACCTATGAAGATGAAATGTTCAGTGATGCCCCGATCGAGGTCTCCGAACTTCACACGATATCCTGCTGGAGCGAGCATGAGTATGGGAACCATGGAATGGAAACCCTGCGGCAGGCCTTCGAGCGATCGTGCAACCCCGTTTTCGTTCAATTGGCTCAACGTATCGGTGTGACCAAGTATTATCAATACGTCCGCAATTTCGGATTCTATGATAAGACAGGCATTGATCTTCCGGCCGAGGAGAAAGGCATTTTCCACGAAAATCCGAGCATAGTCGATTTGTCGACCCTCAGCTTCGGTGAGTCGTCGACCGTTACTCCGCTCCAGCTGGCCAATGTATATTGCGCATTAGTCAACGGCGGAACATTGATGAAGCCGCAAATCGCAAAGTACCTGACGGACGAAAACGGTACCACGGTGAAGGAATTCGCTCCGGAGCCGGTCAAGACTATTTTCTCGGATCTGACTGCGGATCGTGTCAAGGCAATGATGAAGACCGTTGTCACGGAAGGAACGGGAACGGCAGGTTATGTTGAAGGGTACCGAGTTGCGGGAAAAACCAGCACGTCGACGATCGATGTGGGTGTAGACGAAGGAATGCACGTCCTTTCTTTCGGCTGTTATGCTCCGTATGACAATCCGGCTATCGTTGTACTGGTCTTAATCAATAAACCGGTCGACAAAGAATTGGGATCCAGCGCCGCAACTCGCGTCGCCGCTCATATTGTCTCGGAAACCCTTGAATACATGGGTGTGGAAAGAATCCTGAACGATAACGATTACAATCGAATGACGACGAAATATTCATTGCCGGACGTCGTCGGTATGACGTACAAAGAGGCATATTACACACTTTACAATGAGGGGTTTACAGTTCTTCAAGGTGACGATAATATGACGGATGACCAAGTGATTACAGTCATGTATCCCACCGAGGAGGAGATTCTCTATCGGAATGGAACGGTATTGCTTTATTCCTGTGATCCTGAAAGCCCGGTCCGAAAGCAGGTCATGGTCCCGGATTTTGTCGGGAAGAACATCAACGAGTGCATCCGCCTTGCCCGGGAAAGCGGGGTAAATATCAGTATTAACGGAGATCCGAAGGGAGTTGTCGTGTCTCAGACTCCGGAATACGGATATGTTATTCCCGATGAGCATACCGATGAGACGCCGGAGGGCGGGACGGACGACACCGCTATCGATCTTGAGCAAGAAACGACCGTTGACAGCATGAGCCCGGAAGAGACGATCGGATCCGCCGATATCACGGATCCCGCGGCAGAAGAGCCGGAGGCAAAGCCCGAGAGGATCACCACGCCGGCCGGAACGATCATTCAATTGATCTTGGAGTGACAGAATATGGCACACAGTCTGATCAGCCTAATTAAAGATGTTCACTATGAACTGATTTCGGGAACAACCGACAAGAGTGTTTCATCGATCGTATATGATTCTCGAAAAGTAACACCCGGATGTGTTTTTGTATGCATTCACGGGCACGTTTACGACTCGCATCAGTACATTCCCGATGGGCTCGAAAAGGGTGCTTCCGTTATCGTAGTTAGCAGTGATCAGGATTTGTACCTCACTGATGATTTTAAGGAAATGTCCGAGAAATTCGGAGCTACGTTTATCGCCACAGAGGATACCCGAATAGCCTTAGCGCAAATGAGCATGGCATTCTTTGATGAACCTTCAAAAAAATTGGAATTGATCGGGATCACAGGAACCAAAGGGAAGACCACCACAACGTATATGGTCCACGGGATTTTCACTGCGGCCGGTAAAAAATCCGGAATGATCGGAACTATCGCGAACATTTCAGCGGGCGAGGTGAAACAGGCCGACCGCACGACCCCGGAGGCATTCGATCTTCAGAAGATGCTCTCCGAAATGGTCGAAGCGGGATCGGACAGTTGTGTTATGGAGGTTTCTTCTCTCGGGCTTCAATTCGATCGCGTTTATGGCTGTGAATTTCTCGTCGGGGCCTTTACCAATTTGCACTTGGATCATATCAGCCAGACCGAACATGCCGACATGCGGGAATATCTGAATGCCAAACTGATCGTTTTCGAGCAGAGTAAGAATGCAGTCGTTAATTTGGATTGTTCGGTTGGCCGCGAGGTGACGGAGTACGCCAAGCGATTCGGTCCTGTTTATACCTACGGGTTGAGCGAAGAATGCGAATGTCGGGCGGAATCGATCAGGAGAGTCAGAAAAAAAGGGATCACCGGTACGGAGTTTTTACTGAAAAGTCCGTGGTTCAGCGGTAATGTTTTCGTAGCGCTGCCGGGACTCTTTAACGTGTTTAACGCGTTGTGCGCGATCGCGATATCCGGAATATGCGGGATTTCCTTCGAGGCGATCCGGGAGGCTCTCGGGAAAATAACCGTGCCCGGACGGCTTCAAATGATCCCAAACCTCCGAAATATCACCGTGTTGGTTGACTATGCGCACAATGCGGCGAGTCTCGAGATCCTTTTAGAGACACTTCGCGAGTATTGTCACGGCCGACTGATCACGGTATTCGGATGCGGAGGCAACAGATCGGTCACCCGGAGATCCGAAATGGGAGAGGTTTCCGGCAGATTAAGTGATTTGACTGTTGTGACATCGGATAATCCGCGCAACGAAGAGCCGATGGAAATCATACAGGGCATTCTGAGCGGAATGGAACGTACGAGCGGAGCCTTTATTATCGAACCCGATCGTAAGACGGCCATTGAAAAGGCCATTGTCGAGGCGAGGCCGGAAGACTTTGTTATTATTGCCGGCAAAGGCCATGAGAATTACCAGATATTCAAGGATCAGACCATTCATTTTGATGACGCGGAGGTCGCGGCGGAAATCCTCGGGCACATGTCCGACACGCAGAACGGATAACGATTAAATGGCTGAATTTACACTTTCGGAAATTATCTCCGCCGTCGGAGGAATAACACTGAATCAATCGGTTCTCTCCGAGGCGGATCTGCGCGTTCGCGGCGTTTGCACGGACTCGCGATCGGTCGTTGCGGACGACCTCTTTGTTGCTCTTGTGGGGGAGCGATTTGACGGACATGACTTTTGCGGCACGGTGGCCGATAAAGGCGTTCGTGTAATTCTCCTTTCAAAAAAGGACTCCCTTCCGGAGTTATGTGTCGGAATTCTTGTCGAAGACACTCTGAAGGCTTATCAGGACCTAGCCGAGTTCTATCGTATACGCCTCGGCTGTACGGTCATTGCGGTAACCGGAAGTGTCGGAAAAACTTCTACCCGGGAAATGATTGCCGCAGCCATTGGCTCAACAAGAAGAACGCATGCCACGATAAGAAACAACAACAACGAAATCGGTCTCCCGGCCACGATCCTGTCAGCACCGCAGAACACAGAGGTGATGGTTCTCGAGATGGGAATGCGACAAAAAGGAGAAATTGCCCTCCTTACCGCTATCGCGCATCCGGACATCGCCGTTGTGACGAATGTCGGTGTCTCACATATCGAGCGTCTCGGCAGCAGAGAAGACATTCTGGCTGCCAAGATGGAGATCTGTGAAGGATTGGGGCCGGACGGTATATTGATCATAAACGGAGACGACCCGATGCTGGCAGATTACGTTGCAGACGCCGATCATGTCAAATGGAAAGATCTGGGGGCAGTGGTCTGGACGCCGACCGTTTGCAGGAGAGCGCAGGCTAAGTATTGTGTACACTCGGATTGCATTGAGATGACCGAAGAAACGACCTTTTTCGATGCGGTGATTGCCGCTCATGAAGAACCCGATAAAAGGATTCGCATCGAATTGGCGACAACAGGAAGACATCATATAAAGAACGCGATGTTCTCGATCCTTTGCGCCCGTTTTATCGGTGCGGACTTGGATAAGGTACGGATTTCACTGCAGGGCTTCCGGTCGATGGGCGGCAGAGGAAAGATAATCCGAACAAAGCGCTTCACCGTATGCGACGATGCGTATAACGCCAGCCCGGAATCGATGGCAGCAGCGTTCGACAGTATCGGCATTTTGGCGGGAGAACGACGTAAGATCGCCGCGATCGGAGGGATACTGGAACTTGGGATCTATTCGGCAGAATTGCATGATCAAGTCGGCGCGAGCGCGGCGGAAGCGGGGATCGACAGGCTCTATGTCTGCGGCGAATTTGCCGAGCAAGTCCGAGAAGGCGCACTCGAACGCAGACCTGATATCGAGGTATTTGTTTTCGACGACCGGGAGTCGCTTCTCAGTGCACTGCTCCCGGATTTGCGAACCGGCGACGTTATATTGGTGAAAGCATCTCACGCTTTCGGTTTTGACAGGGTCGCGGCGGAGATCATTAACTTTGATGGCGGACCGGATTCGCCCGAAAAGGAGGGCTGACGATGTTAAAAGAACCCGTCGTCTCTTTTCGGGACCGAAAACCCGATATCATGGAAGTCGAAAGTCCCTATCGCATGAATATTCCGCTTTTACTTCTGACATTCGTCTTGATTTGCTACGGTATGGTCATGCTTTTTTCGGCCAGTATGTCACGCGGATACGCCATGGAGCAGAATCCTCTCTATTACGTCATCAACCAGGCACAGTGGACGATCGTCGGGATCGGGATCGTCATGGTTCTTATTTTTATCCCGATCCGTGTTTTCGATCATTGGCCTTTCTTCGTAGCCGCGTTTATTCTCGCAGTGGCTCTCGCGATTTTGACTTGGAAATTCGGTGCGGTATATGGAGGATCACGCAGATGGCTTGAGTTTGGCGGAAGGACTTTCCAGTCTTCCGAGTTTATCAAGGTGGCCATAGTCTTTTGTATCGCAGGGTATCGTTCGCTAATCGTCCGCGTTCGAAAAGCCGGCGGACTTAAGTGCAAAAACCCGGGTTACCAAAATTTCTTCGATGGATTTATCGATTTGGCACTGCCCTTTCTGGCGATCCTGATCTGTTTGTCTTTCGTGGTGATGCAGCCGCACATGTCTTGTTTTATTATTGTCATGGCCATCTCGGCGGTGTGCTTTATTGTGTCAGGGATCAAATTGCGCTCCTGGTTCTTCGGCGGTCTCATTATTCTTCTTGTATTGGCGATAGCCCTTTCGGCGTTTCTGATTTTCGCCAAGGAGGCTGACCGAAAAAAGCTTACGGACAACTTTTCACACGTCGGGACGCGGCTCAATATTTTCGCGACCATTCGATCCGAAGACGATCCACAGGAAGACGACAGTGAAACCGAAGCCGATGAGAACGAAGTATACCAGAACAGACAATCGATCATAGCGATCGGATCCGGCGGGGTATCCGGGGTCGGATTCGGAAACAGCAGACAAAAATTTATGTATTTACCCGAGGCGCATAACGACTTTGTCTTTGCCATCGCTTGTGAGGAACTGGGATTTGTCGGAGGGCTCTCGATCATCATTCTTTTTTGGGCGTTCCTTTGCGGAGGACTGTCTATTGCATGGAAAGCAAAGGGTGATTTTCCGAGAATCCTTTCGGTCGGATACACAAGTTTAATCATTATTCAGGCTTTCCTGAATATCGGAGTAGCGATGGGTGTAGTCCCACCGACGGGAATAACTCTTCCGTTCTTCAGCGCGGGCGGATCGGCGAATCTATTTTTTCTGGTGGCCGTCGGACTTTTACTGTCGGTATCCAGATCCGGTGTCAGCAGAAAAAAGCAGCCGATCGGCGAGTGAGGGATCAATGAGCGTTCGAATTTTAGCCGCAGGAGGCGGAACCAGTGGTCATGTTTATCCGGCAATCGCGATTGCGGACCGGATATGTAAGGATGCCCCGGGGAGCGTCGTAGAGTTTTGCGGTACCTCCCAAGGGATCGAAAAAGATTTGATCCCCAAAGCCGGTTACCGGATGCATGAGATCCGCGCAAGCGGATTTCCCTCGAAAATATCCGTCAAAATGTTTCGGGCACTCGCTGATTTTCGAGCCGGAAGAAAAGCCTGCATCGAGCTGATTCGAACATACAAGCCGGATGCGGTCATCGGGACGGGCGGTTATGTGTGCAGTCCATTGGTTTCAGCTGCCGCCGCGATGAAGGTTCCGGTGATCCTTCATGAACAGAACGCCTTTCCGGGAAGGTCCAACCGGTTGATGTCTCGAAAAGCAGAAGCAGTCTGCACCGGGTTTCCCGGAATGGAACGATACTTCAAGACCACCAAACGCGTGGAATATACCGGGAACCCGATCCGTTCGGTCTTCGGAACGATCGGGCGAAAAGAATGCCGAGAGAAACTCGGTTTTGGACCCGAAGAGTTTGTTGTTCTGGCAATGGGGGGAAGTCTGGGATCCAGAACGATCAACCGTGCGGTGACGGGGCTTTTCGATCATATGAGCAAAGAGAAGCTTCGAGTGATCTTATCGGCCGGAAAACAACAGTACAAAGAGATTAAAGAGGAGATGGCCGGGAAAGACAGTCTTGTTGAGATTTTCGAATATATCGATGAAACTCATGTATACATGGAAGCCGCTGACCTGATCATCTGCCGTGCGGGTGCGATCACTTGCGCAGAGATCGCGGCGGTGGGGGTGCCTTCCGTGATGATACCGTATCCTTTTGCGGCCGGGGA
>JAFGGR010000222.1 GCA_016930475.1 Clostridiales bacterium
CTTTCGATCATACGAAACCGGGAGCGGCCGACCCTGAACGACTACCTTCCGATGATCTTTACCGATATTCACGAGATGCACGGCGACCGGTATTTTGCCGACGATCGCGCGATCTTCACGGGTATCAGCCGGCTGAACGGACGCCCGGTCACCATCATTGGTCACCGGAAAGGAAAAACGCTTCTGGAGAACCAGGAGTGCAATTTCGGCATGCCCCATCCCGAGGGTTATCGAAAAGCGCTCCGCGCCATCAAGCAGGCCGAGAAATTCGGACGACCGGTCATCACCTTTATCGACACACCGGGCGCGTATTGCGGCGTTGCCGCCGAGGAGCGCGGCCAGGGTGAGGCGATCGCCAGAAATCTGATGGAGATCATGCCGGTCGCGACCCCGATCATCAGCGTCGTTATCGGAGAAGGCGGCAGCGGCGGCGCTTTGGGTATTGCAATCTGCGACGAGCTGGCGATGACCTCCAACGCCATCTATTCGGTCATTTCCCCCCGCGGCTTCGCGTCTCTTCTGTGGAAAGACCCGTCACGCGAAAACGAGGCGGCCGACACTGCGCATATCACCGCATACGATCTGAAAGAAATGGGGATCTGCGAGGTTGTACTCGCCGAACCCGACGGCGGAGCGCATTCCGGGGCCGAGCGCATGGTGGGCACGCTCAAGACGTACCTGCTCGGCGCGGTCGAGCGGCATGCCAAATCTTTTACGAAAGATACCGAAAAAGCGCTGGAAGCGCGGTACCTGCGTTTTCGAGCGATTGGAGACTGCTCCTAGACATGATAAAATAGCAGGCGACGGCTCTCTGCGGCGACTCGACCGACTTTTCGGGAACTGCCGCGGAAGTCTCAGACCTGAAGCATCATTGAAGGAGTGTTCATGAAAGTCTCTCTGTTTCCGTTTCTTCGACCGTTTCTGCGCGAGACGGTCGCGGGGCTTTTCTTCAAGTTGATTGAAGCGGGCCTTGAGTTGATGCTTCCGATCCTACTCGCCCGGATCATCGACATCGGTATTTCCGGACGGGACATTCCGTTTATCTATAAGACCGGCGGGCAAATGCTCTTGCTGATTGGCGCCGGATTGGTTTTTGCTGTGCTCTGTCAGTACTGTGCCGCAGTCGCGGCGCAGGGTTTCGGTGACAAGTTGAGGACGGCGCTGTTTTTGCACATCAATCGCCTTTCGGTTTCCGAGCAGAGAAAAATCGGGACCGAATCCCTGATGAACCGGATCACATCGGATGTGGAGCGCCTCCAACTGGCCGTATCCATGCTGATCCGCCTCGGTTCGAGGATCCCGTTTGTGGTATTGGGTGCCGTACTGGCATCGGTCATGATCGATTTACCGCTTTCGGGGGTCATCATCACCGGAGCGGTCGCGTTTCTTGTCGTGGCGGCCGTGATCATTCTGTCCGTATTTCCTCTTTATACCGAGCTTCAGAGTCGATTGGACCGAATCGGAAAGACCCTGAGGGAAAGCTTTCTGGGCGTTCGGGTGATTCGAGTCTTTCGAAGGAGACAGCACCAACGGGAGCGATTTGACGTGACCGTGGACGAGCATGAAAAAACCGCGGTGCGCGCCGCGAAAATCTCCTCCTTCATGCAACCTTCGACCCAACTCATCATGAATCTGGCCATTTGCGGGATCCTGTGGTTCGGAGCCGGTCGGGTCGATTCGGGTGCGCTGAGCACCGGACAGGTCATCGCTTTGATCAACTATATTCTCCAGATCCTGGTCGCCTTGATCCTGGTGGCCAATCTGACCGTCATTTTTACCCGCGCCGCTGCCTCTCGAAAAAGAGTTCGCGAGGTGATGGCGCTTCCGTTGTTTTCCGACAGGATCGACGGTATGTCTCCTGCCGGGACAGCGCCCGACGCGGATTTTTCACTGGAATTCCGCGACGTGACCTACCGGTATCCGGGAGAAGGCACCGAAACGGAATCGAGGACGGCGCTTAGAGATATTTCTTTTTGCGTCGCTCCGGGAGAGACATTGGCGATCACCGGCACGACGGGATCCGGTAAGTCCACGTTGGTCTCTCTGATGATTCGATTAGCAGATCCGACGGAGGGGAGTATTCGGGTGATGGGAAGAAAGACTACCGACGTTCCCGTTGACGAACTGCGCCAAAAGATCTCCGTCGTTCATCAGGCTCCGAAGCTTTTCTCGGGAACCGTCGCGGAGAATCTTCGCTGGGGAAACGGGAACGCGGACGAGCAGAAGCTTCAAGAGGCCTTGAAAGTGGCTCAGGCGAAAGACTTTATCGAAGCGCTTCCGGAGGGCTTGAACAGCCGTGTCGAGCGCAACGGACGCAATTTCTCGGGGGGTCAGAGACAGCGCCTCGCGATCGCCCGCGCACTCGTGAAGCCAGCCGATCTGTTGATTCTGGACGACTCGGCGTCAGCGCTCGACTACTTGACGGAGTCGCGCCTGTATCACGCCGTAACGAAGTCCAATCGTGAAACCGGGCGGACGCTGATCGTGATCTCTCAACGCATTGCGGCGATCCGTTCGGCGGACCGGATCCTCGTTCTCGACGAGGGAAGGATGGTCGGCTTCGGAACACATCGCCGACTCCTGACGGACTGCCCGGAGTATAAGGAAATCGTCGACTCCCAGCTTTTCGGGAAGGAGGCGACATAGTGGCCGGTGAAAGAAACGTTCTTCAGGGAATGGCGAACCTGGCACCCGAAGGCGCGAAGCTGTCACGATCCCGCACCCGGCCGAAGCTTTCAACGCTTCTGCGCGTCCTGTCCTATGCCGGCGAAAAGAAATCGCATCTCTTTTGGGTGATCGCGTTCGGTATGCTCGGGGGTGGGATGATGGTCGTAGCCCCTTATTTTACAGGAACGACGATCGACCGGATGATGAGCGACGGCAGTACTGATTTCGGAGAGATCTTGCGGGGCGTCCTTCTTCTTGCCGCGATGTATGTGATCGGAGCGATCTTTCTGTGGTTCATGCAATATTTGTCCGGTATCGTATCGGCGCGCACAGCGGCCGGTGTTCGAAAAGCGATGTATTCCCAGATCGACCGCTTACCCATCTCCTTTTTTGATACATCGTCCGACGGAGACGTACAGGGCCGATTCGTCTATGACGTCGATGTTATATCGGACGGTTTGACACAAGGACTTGCCCAGCTTTTTTCAGCGACGGTGACGATCGTCGGAACCCTCGTGTTCATGGCGCTGATGAGCGTGAAAATGACCCTGATGATCATTCCGATGGCGGCGCTGACGGTGGCTACCGCGATCCAGATCGCCCGAATGACCACGCGACAGTTCTCCCGACAGCAGTCGCTGGTCGGAGAACTCAGTCTGCTGTCCGAAGAAATCATTTCCGGGCAGCGCGAGGTCAAGGCTTTCGTTTACGAGGACCGCGCGCAAGAGCGCTTCGAAAAGATCAGCTCCACGCTCTTTCGAACCGCGAAAAGAGCACAGTTCTACTCATCGCTTCCGAACCCGACCACCCGTTTTCTCAACCATGGAGCGTATATCGCGATCGCCGTCCTGGGTTTCTTTTTCGGAGGGCTGTCCGTCGGACAAATATCGGCCTTCATCCTGTATTGGACCAATTTCTCGCGGCCGGTCAATGATTTGACCAATATCACATCACAGGTCATGGCTGCGTTTGCCTCGGCCGAGCGCGTCTTCGAGATCCTCGATCTCCCGCGCTCACGCAACACGGAAAGCGGCGCAAGCGCCAATCCGGACCGGATCGAGGGCGAGGTGCGATTCGAAAACGTGTCTTTCTCATACTCTAAAGATAAACCGTTGATCCGCGACCTGTCCTTTGCCGCAAAGCCCGGTCATACGGTGGCGATCGTCGGACCGACCGGAGCCGGAAAAACAACGCTGATCAACTTACTCCTGCGCTTTTACGAGATCCGGGAAGGCCGCATACGCATTGACGGCACGGATATTTCCGAAATGAATAAGGACACGCTTCGCTCGATGTTCGGGCTGGTCCTTCAGGACACGTGGCTTTTCGAGGGGACGGTTCGCGACAACCTGCTGTTCGGGAAGCCGGACGCGAGCGAAGAAGAAATGATCGAGGCGGCAAAAGCCGCGCACGCGGACGGGTTCATTCGCCGCCTTCCGGCCGGCTATGATACCCTGCTCCTCGAAAACGCGGAGAACCTGTCGGAGGGCCAGCGTCAGCTTCTGGCGATCACACGGGTCATGTTGGCCGACCCGCCGATGCTGATCCTGGACGAAGCGACCAGCTCGGTCGACTCGCTGACCGAAAAGCGGATCCGCGCGGCTTTTGATGATTTGATGGAAAGGCGAACGGGCTTTGTCATCGCTCATCGCCTGTCGACGATCCGGAACGCCGACCTGATCCTCGTCATGAAGAACGGAGCCATCGTTGAGCAGGGAACGCACCGTGATTTGATGGACCGGCAAGGTTTTTACGCGCAGTTGTACGGAAGCGGCGCGGGAGACGGGTCGGACCCGGCTTCAACGCATTGAAGAAAGA
>JAFGGR010000223.1 GCA_016930475.1 Clostridiales bacterium
CGTACGTTATTTTCAAGCCGTAAGCCAAGCCGGTCGTAATCCGAGCCCGCGCAAGGGTTTATCAAATATGAAAGGCATCACGGGGTTTGCCTCGTTGAATTTCGTGTGAAATGGATATTAAAATAGAACCGCTAAGAAAAAAAGATTTCGATGTTGCAAGGGAATTTGCAAGCGTCGGCATGCACTTGGACTGGTACACACGAAGTGATCGCGAACTGTATGTTTACAGCCGGTACTATTTTTATTATGAATTAATCAAAGCTACAAGAGCCTTTGGCGCTTATTCGGGGGATACTTTGGTCGGCTTCTTGCTTGCAGATATGAATGATCAACCCAAATTGTTCAAGTCTTTGGGGTATCGGCTTTTTGTAAATCTTGTTACTTTCATCATCGATCGCTTTTATAAGGATGGTTCTATCCCCTATGACGAAGCGAACAAGGAAATGCTTGATGCGTATAAAGTGAATAACCATACGGACGGTGAACTCAGCTTCTTTGCTGTTGATCCGAAAATAAGCGGGAAAGGCATTGGCACGCTACTACTGAATGAATTGACATCGCTTGAAAAAGGGAAGCATATTTATCTGTTCACTGATTCCGGCTGCACTTATCCATTCTATCCTCGCCGCGGGTTTGACGAAGTCGGGAGAAAAGATACCACTCTGAAAAACAAAGAAAAAGCAGTACAGCTCACTTGCTTTATGTTCAGTAAAACACTTTGACGATCGATGCCACGGTTTCATTGAGTGTCCGCATCCCGGATCACACGAACTCATTACAGTTTTTGTATCCCGGCTACAATATCTCGTTGCAGTTTCTGTGTCTCAGCTACAATATCTCGTTGCAGTTTATGTTGTTTCTCGTAATATCTCGTTGCGTTTTTTGTGTCGCCGCCTTATACTGGAAGTGAATTAAGTACGCAAGGCGGTGGTTTTCATGTTAAGAAACGCAACGGAAAAACTCTACCGATGGAAAAACGACCCAAACCGTAAGCCGCTCATCCTTCGGGGTGCGCGTCAGGTCGGCAAGACCTGGCTGATGCGCGACTTCGGGGCGAGTGCCTTTTCGAATGTCGTCTACGTCAACTTTGAAAACAACCCCACTCTGCGCGAGCTTTTTTCCACAGGCACGGATCCGGACCGCATCATCACCGGACTTCAGCTTCTGTCCGGGCAAAAGATCGACCCGACCGATACCCTGATCATTTTCGATGAGATCCAGGAGGTTCCGGAAGCCCTAAGTTCGCTCAAGTATTTCAGCGAAAACGCGCCGCAATACGCGATCCTCTGTGCCGGCTCTCTTCTCGGTGTCGCGCTCCATTCCGGCACTTCATTTCCCGTCGGCAAGGTCGAGTTTATCGACATCGGCCCGATGTCCTATTCCGAATTTTTGCGTGCAACGGGCAAGGATGCCTATGTCGAGCTCTTGAAGAAGCGCGACTTTTCGATGGCGAATACTTTTCGACAGGAATACATCGATTCCCTCCGTCAGTATTACTATGTCGGCGGAATGCCCGAGGCGGTCCTTCATTTCTCGGAAAACAAGAATTTTACGGCGGTGCGCGCGATCCAACAGCGGATCCTCGACGCGTACGAGCAGGACTTTTCGAAGCACGCGCCTGCGGACATAGTGCCGCGTATCCGTATGCTCTGGAACAGCATCCCTGCCCAACTCGCCCGTGAAAACAAGAAATTCCTGTACGGCCTGGTCCGGGAAGGCTCGCGAGCAAAGGACTACGAAATGGCTATGTTGTGGCTCATCGATTGCGGGCTGATCCATAAAGCGAACCGAGTGAAGGCACCGAGCCTTCCCTTGAAGGCGTACGAGGACCTGAATGCATTCAAACTCTTCGTTCTCGACGTCGGGCTTCTCTCCTGCATGACGCGTCTGCGCAGAGAGACCCTTCTTGATGGCAACGAGCTTTTCCGGGAATTCAAGGGTGCCCTGACGGAGCAATATGTACTCCAACAACTCCAATCGATGGACAGAATCGATCCGTATTACTGGACCAACGACCGCGGAAGCAGCGAGGTCGACTTCATCATCGACAACGGGAAAACGATCATCCCGATCGAAGTCAAGGCGGAGATCAATCTGAACGCCAAAAGCCTCAAAGCCTACATCGAAAAATACCGCCCCGAAATCGCGATCCGCACCGCGATGACCGATTACCGGAAGGAAGAAAACCTGCTCAACCTGCCGCTGTGGGCGATCGAAACGATCCGGGACCTGTAAAGGTCCTTGCTTAACCTTCACCCTCCATCTCAATCATAAGGAGACCCGCCATGAGACGTAAAGACCGCGAGATCACCGACCCCCAAACCCTTCAAGACATCCTCCGCCGTTGCGACTCCTGCGTGATCGCTCTAAACGACGACGGATCTCCCTATCTATTCCCGGTCAACTTCGGGCTCGAAGAACGCGAAGGACAATGGACCCTTTATTTCCACGGTGCCGGCGAGGGCAAGAAGCACGACCTGATCCGAAAGGATCCGCGCGCCTCCTTTACGATGCACTGTGACCATGAATTGTTCACCGACCCGATCCGCGGCATGTGCACGATGCGATACCGAAGCATATGCGGCCGGGGCCGGATCGAATCCGTCGGCGACGAAGAGAAGGAACGCGCACTTGCCGCGATCATGCGCCAATACGACCTTCCGGACTTCAAATACGATCCGGCTTCTGCCTCTCGCACCAAGGCCTTCCGCCTCGTCGTCGAAGAAATGACCGGGAAGGCAAACAAGGGGCGCTGAGCGACGAGCACCGGCTTTTCTCCGACTCTCCGAATGCTTGCCGGTTCCGCGAGTTTTCCTCTTGAAAAGCAAAGACTTGCGTCGACCGCAAGTCTTATACTTTGATGTGAAAAGTTACATAACGCCGTGCGGCACTTTTCGCTCGAAAAGTACTACGCCTACGCCTTGGCCGTGACTTTTCCCTCATCCAACCCGTACCGCAACGTCCGGACCACCGTAACGATCATCTCGACCGCGAGCCCGAAGATGGCAAGGACAAGAATAATGTTCGAAAATCTGACCGGGTCAAAGTAGGTCGCGAAATCCATCGCACCGAACTCGCTATCGATAAACCTTCTGAGTTCGTCTCCGAAGTTCGGATTCCAGATCGGCAGGACCTTCAGAGCGATGATCCAGCAAACGATCTGAATGAAGCCGGATACGATACTGCTGACCATTACCTTGAGGTTATACCGGCCGATGATCACTCGTAGGATCGCATCCGTCAGTCCCGCCAGAAGACTGATCAGGAAGACAGGAAGGATCAGATTCCACTTGTCCAAATTAAAGATCGGGATGGTCATGACGCCTTTTCCGATTTCGTCGTCTTCAATGAACCATACCACGCCGAGTATGTACGGAGTAAAAATCAGTATCGCGCCAAAGATCACCGAAAATACGATGTCCGCAATGCTGTCTCCCCTCGGAAGCATGGCCTTCTTGCCCGGAACGGGGGTCAGCCGATCCGGAGTCCATTCCGCGCTCATCCCGGCGTCATTCGCCTTCGATCCGGGCTCTTTCTTTGACAAGTCGTCAATCGCCCACACGACATTCTTTCCTTCGTCGAGGTCGACCTTATAGTGCTCCATGACCATGAAAACGATCGTTACGGTCGCAAAAACACCGAGCGCAGAACTGATCGTACTCGACAAAGTCGTCGAAAAGATGTGCGTAAAAAAGCCGATGATCGACCCGAGATCCGTGAAGAGACCCGGTTCATATCTTTCGATGATCCCTTGTACCAACGTGATCGAAAAGACAGCGATCAACACGCACATCAGCGCGATTTTCAGAACCTTCCAATATGTGTCAATGTAAAGCGGCCCGATCAGATAGCGTGACTCGCCGGCGTACTTCTTGGCAAACTCCGCCGGATTACCGAGCGCGACCAGCGCCTCCCGGACGGATCCCTTCTC
>JAFGGR010000224.1 GCA_016930475.1 Clostridiales bacterium
AGATCCGTAATATCGATTCGAAGATCTCGGAACCGGCCGGAGAATGCGGACTGCGATCCCTGATCATTATGTCCGGCGCTCTTTCCGGACAAGATTACACCTCGGATTTTATGTCCTACGAGGGTCCGTTCGGTGTCGGGTACGCGGTATGCAGTTATCACCTGGCAATTGACGATTCCGATTCCGTCAGTGACCCGAATCGACTTTCCGCGAATGACTCGTCGACGGACACGCCGGACCGGGAAACAACATCCGTCGACCCTTATGTTGCACTCGCAAAGAAAACGCTGGAAGAATACGTAAAAAACGATCGGATCATCTCGGTTCCCGAGGGTTTGCCGGCCGAGATGTACGAGACGAAGGCCGGGGTCTTCGTTTCTCTAAAAATCCACGGACAGTTGCGCGGTTGCATCGGAACGATCGCCGCTACGACCGGATCCGTCGCGGAAGAGATCATTCGAAACGCCGTCGAATCCGGTACCGGGGACCCGCGTTTCGATCCGGTGGAAGCGGACGAGCTTTCGGAACTCGAGTACAGCGTAGATGTTTTGGGTCCCGCGGAACCGATTAAGGACAAATCCGGGCTCGATCCGGTCCGCTATGGAGTGATCGTATCGGACAAAGGCCGACGCGGGCTTCTTCTTCCAAACCTCGAAGGCGTCGACACGGTCGAATTTCAATTATCCATCGCCCTTTCGAAGGCCGGTATACCTTCCGGATCCGACTATTCGATCGAGCGCTTTGAGGTCATTCGCCACAAATGAAAACGGTCTGTTCGATCTGCCCCCACCAATGCGATTTGACCCCGGGACAGACCGGCTTCTGTCGCGCACGTCAAAACATCGACGGGGTGATCCGGAGCATCAATTACGGAAAAATCACCTCTATCGCGCTGGACCCGATCGAAAAGAAGCCGCTCGACTGCTTTTTCCCGGGCAGTCGGATCCTCTCGGTCGGCAGTTTCGGTTGCAATTTACGTTGCCCTTTCTGCCAGAACTATGAGATATCCATGGCCGACGGTCAGTCGTCATACACCACTTTTTATTCGCCCGAAAAGCTTGTCGAAACCGCATTAAACAAGCGCTCCGACGGAAACATCGGTATCGCTTTTACGTATAACGAACCCCTGATCGGGTACGAATATGTCACCGACACCTCCCGCCTGGCTAAAAAAAGCGGATTGGAAACCGTTCTTGTAACGAACGGTTATATCAACGAAGCCCCGTTCCTTGCGCTTCTGCCGAGCATCAGCGCCCTGAACATCGATTTGAAGTCCTTTTCGAAAAGCTTCTACTCGCGGATCGCCGGCGATCCGGAGACGGTCAAAAAAAGCATTGAACTCGCTTCTATGTCGTCACACGTCGAGGTCACGACCCTGATCATTCCGGGTGAAAACGACTCGGAGGAGGAAATGCGCGCGCTGTCACGCTGGCTCGCGGGAGTCGATCCGGATATCCCCTACCATATCACGCGTTTCTATCCGAGATATAAAATGACCGACCGTAGTCGGACATCTGAGGATCTCATCGAGAAATTGGCCGATATCGCCTCCGAATCGCTCAAGAGGGTCTTTGTCTGATCGTTGAATCATTCTCCGGAATCGATCCGAACGAAAAACGACTACACTGATTTGTCAGCGAGAAACGCCATGCTCTCTACGTGAGCAAAACCGCCCTTTTCATAAAAGGAAATCGCCGGATTGTCCCGCTCGGTCATCAATGTAATGGCTTCGAGATCGTTTTTGCACACATGTCTTCTGACTACATCCATCAATGCGTTGCCGTACCCCTTGCGCTGTTCGTCCGGAACAACAAAAAACTCTTCAATCGAAAGGCGGTTGAATCGACTGCCGACGATCTCCCTGCAAAAAATGGCACCGAGAAAGACGTCGTTCTCATATGCGCAGAACCCGATGGAACGAGGTGTTCCGTAAAGATCCTCAAGGTACTCGTGCGCCCGCTCAAACGTCCACGGTTCATTCGCATATGCCGCGACAAAACCTCTGGCACATTCATCGATGTGCTGCTGCTCCAATACCTCGTACCTCATATAATCCCCCTTTGAAAGCAACAGAAAAAAGGATTCGAAAGCGAACCTTTCATAACCATTATAAAATAGTTTTGTGGTTTTGAGTATCTTTCATGCAAACACATACGCAATTAATTGGCGACCGGAAAAAATGAAGCGGAAAAATTAAACGAATCTCCTTCAGTCAACTGGTATACATATGAGCCATCCACACTTGCAATAAAAATGTCGCCGGAGTCACGATTCAATGAACAGAAAATAATATGTTGCCCGTTCGGAGCAAATACGGGATAAAAATAACTGTTTTCGTTATCGGTCAGGCAATACTGATTGTTCCCGTCGGAATCCATGATATTGATCACAAATTGATCGTCACGATTGGACGGGAATACAATTTTTGTTCCGTCGGGGGAATAATGCGGCTTAAAATCGTAGTTACTGTTTTCATATGTCAGTTGTCGTGGATCTGACCCGTCAGAATTGATGACGAAAATGTCTTCAAAAACAGCTCTCCCTGTCCATGAAACGTACATGATCTCCGAGCCGTCCGACGAAAAGGACGGATTAAAACCGACAGCCAAAGCTTTCTGATTGGATCCATCCGCATCCATCACATATACTCCCCAATAGCCCTCATGATAAGAAGCATACGTAATCTTCGTTCCGTCCCGCGAAACCGAAGGGCAAGAACCATAAGCAAGCCACGTTTCGCCGAAACCGTCAATACTAGTCTCATAGATCGACTCTTCGGGTCCCCATGCAGTGGAATAGTAGATTTTCTTTCCATCCGGTGAAAATACGGGAGGGCCATATACATATCCGTTAAAAGTAAGCCTTGTTTGGTTCGTGCCGTCTAAATTCATCGAATACACTTCATGACCCGGTTGATTGTCGCGGTCGGAAGTGAATACGATCATCGATCCGTCCGGCGAGAAGACCGGATCCCAGTCTTCGGCCCGGTTATTCGTCAATTGGGTCACTTCCGATCCGTCGGAATTCATAATATAGATGTCATTGGAATATTCACGATTGGAAACAAATACAATTTTCCCGTCCGGCACATTTTCGAAACGTTTGCTAATCGACGTCGATACCTCCGCCGTAATTTCCGAGGTCGTCGACTGTGTTTCGACAGATCCTTCGTCGGATCGAGTTGTCGATCGGTTTTCGACCGAAGAACTTTCACTGTTCGTCTGCTGTTCGTGGACAGTGAATTGTGATCCATTCGGTGCGCACGACGATATCAGCCCTATGATCAGAGCGATCGCGATCGATAACACCAGCCTTTTCCGTCTATGTTGATTCATCGGGAATTCTTTCACTCTGAATATTCGCTAAAAATGTTATTGTCATTATAACACTTCGTCACTACGGCGCGTCAATACAATTCTTTGATTACTTCTTACTTTTCTTCAAAGATAAAAAATCATCCGGCGCGAGTGTTTGATGCGCAACATCCAATGGGCGAATAATTTTTGCTCAACAACGAAGTGTCTTCGAGGATCGATCCGCGATTAACATTCTTCGGGTACCCGAATAATGTCCGGATCGGTAAAGAAATCCGTCTCGTCGTGACTCTGCGTCGAAAACTCGGAAATGATCGCGCCGTCCGGCCCGGCCTGAAACCAATGCAGAGTATTCGGCATCAAAGTATACTGATCGCCGGGCTTTAGGACGATCTCATGCCAAACCGTAAAATACTTTTCCCTGCCCTTCGGCGCGATGCCCTTGGGGTTCGGTGTCGGATCCCCCTCGACATAGAGATATACCTCGCCGTATCGGCAGCGGAAGGTCTCTTCCTTTCCGGGACTCCCCGGCATCGGCGGATGACGATGCTCCGGGCAAGTCTGACGCGCGAAAAGCACCATCTCCTTGGCGCAGCATCGCTCGGTATTGACATACACGAGGATCTGAAGCCCGATGGACTCCCAGAGACCCAACGCGTATTCGGCGATCTCAAGCGTTTTCTTCTCTTGTTCCGTTACTGCGATGCCGGCCTTGTCCAGCATGGCCCAGACACGCTTCTCAATATCTCTTCTCATTTCTTCTGTCATCAAGATCACTCCACTCACTATAGAGAAACGACAGGATCTGTATGGGGTCAATAAAATGGTAACACAGTCGTCGAGCGGGGAACAAACGATATCAGGATTCTTTTTTCAATCGGATCAGCTTGAACACATTAAACCCGATCCGTATGACGAATATAAGCATAAACAAAATAAAAACAGGCGTTTTAAAGATAACATCGGTCATACCCGGAAGGCTCATTAATACGACAAGGATCACAAATAAAGTCAGGGAATATATGACGATCGAAGCGATCACGCCGGCTTTCCTTTTGTTCAATAATGAGGGTTTTATTTCGGAAACGATCTCATCAGATTCCGGTGACTCCGCTTCCGCGTTACTCCTTCCGTCTCGAAAAGCATGCGCGAACTGCTCTTTTTCTTCCGGCTCTGCGCTGATATGGGCGGGCATACTTCTGGCATCCCTATAGTTCACACGACTCGCGCAGTGCGGACATGAGCCGCTTCTGGTTTTACTGTCCAACTGCATATCGCGGGCACACCCCGGACATTTGATCACAATGAAATCATCCATTTTGATTCTCCCCTTGCAAGACAATCTTCTTTTTACCTGACATTTTTTCTGCACGTTGTATCTAGATTACAAGATAGAAGACGATCGCAAGAAGCGTGCTTGAGAGCGTTCCCAAGAGGTAGTACTCCGCGAAATCCTTCTCCTTCGAGATCCGGTCGTAACGAGCGATGGATTTTGCGGTAAGGACAAGCCCGATCGCGGCGTATTGGCCGATAAAAAGGAAGATGACCATGATGATCCGCTCGATGGTCCCGATAAAGCGCCCGGCGTTATTACTTGATTTTTCTTCTCCGAGGTCGGGTTTATATGGCAAGAGCAGTTTCCGTATGATCATATTAGCCGGTTTATGAACCAGAAGGATCGCAAGAACGATACTTCTGAACAGCATCTCGGGAATACCGGCATAATGGAAAAAGTTGTGTATCGGCTCCCACGAAGGCCTGAGTGCGCCTTTCAGCACCATGATGTACGCGACAACAAAAATGCCGAACAGATGAAGCACCTGATCCTCGAAAAACGCTTTACGTTCGAGGGATTGAGTTCTTGTGCCGTGCTTGTCTGCCGATGAGAGTGAGCGGTACTTGAGCGAATCGATGATCAAGTGAAATACGCCGGCCATTGCCGCACCGATAGCGATCGCGGGACTCATCACCGGAAGACAAACAATAAAAACAATAACGGCATACACCAGCGAGTGGACCCATACCCACTTGAAGCTTTTTTCTTTCTTTTCCGCCATTTGATCCGTCTGAAAGTAGAAATCCCCCAACACGTGCCCCAAGAGGAACAGGACCAAATATTCCTTAAGCATCGTCTCTCCTTATCTCGCCCAACACCTCATTGACGGCATCCAGAGCGCCCTTATACGAGTAATAGTACCCTCTTGAAAGACTTTTGTGAATCGTCGGCTGACGGACGCCGAGACGATCCGCGGCATCCGTTTGATTGTCGCGATTCTTCAACATATCGAAAATGACCTCGCGCTGTCGATCGCTCCAGGACTCCTTGATGGCGGTCATAAGCGAAAGGACCGTGTTGATCAGGGAAACGGTCTCGGGATGGTCGCCCTGTACCTCCAGCCTTATATCCGCCGTGGCGGCTTGCCTTTTCTTTTCGTTGCTCTTCAGAAAATCGATCGCTTTTCGAGCCATATAGTAACCGGGGCCATCCGCGCCGATCGCCCGGTCACGCTGGATATCGGTCGTGATCGCGCCGATCCCGATCCCGAATCGAATTCCGACCGGTGCCATCATGCGCTCGATATCGGTCACAATATCCATGACACGCGCGCCGCTTATAAGCAAACCCTGAAATTCATCGCCGAGCGTGATCGTGAAATTCGAAGCGATATCCGCCGCGTATTCCGCGTTGACCGTCTCCAACACCTGCTTCAGCTTCTGTTGGACATCATTGCGCCGACCGATGATCCGGGATGCCATGATATCGCCGATGACCGCGATATACGGCCGGTCGATAAAGTGGAAATACATAAGTTTCACCTCCGCTTCACACGACCATTATATAGCCCTTTATATCTATATGCAACATATATTGCCATTTTCGGCTATATGTCTATTATATAGCCTCTATTGGGTATATCTTTAGGTCTACACGTTCCCATTGATCCCGAATATCTTGAGAAGTTCCGAAAATCGCGGTGGATACGCGTTGGTCCCGCTCCAGGTCACGGAAGGCCGATCACCGAACCGTATCCTTAAAGTCCAGGACTGCCCGTCGAGAACGCTTGGATTCTCATACTCGTCGTCCCAGTACTCCGGGCGAACGTCCCCGATCGCCCTTAAGAGAGCGCGGGCCTCATCAGATGAAAAGTCCCGAATCAGCGAGTCCTCCATGAAGCGCTCCGTTTCCCGTTGAGCGACTCCATCGAAAAAGGACAGCCAGTGGTTTTCGGGCATTGACGCATAGCGTCTGAAGGAAAGAAGGATCTCCTTCGGCTCGGGGCGGCCGCGTTGTATATCGATGATCATCAGGCGGTCGAGCCAATTCTGAAACGATCCGTACCCGATAAAACGCGCGATCGCGCCGGACTTATCTTCATCCATCCGAATCACGGCCATGATGAGGGCAAGCGCGCATTGCTCGTCCATTTCTGCGACATCGGCGTTGGTCATCGATGCATCCTCCCAAAGGATGTCGTTTTCGCCGAGGATCGAAACAAAGTCCTGAAGTTCATATTCGGGGCGAGTATCGGAAAACGCGAGGAATTCGCGGACGAAGATATCTGTAAGATCGTAAAGACTTTTCGCCAGGCGTCGTTCATTGGTCCGATCCCTCCATGGCATGCCCTCCCCGTTCTCCCGCACGAACCGGTCGTACTCCGTCGACTCATAGATCTTCGGGATGAATTTGGTCAGGACACCGAAGCGATGGTCCGCGCTGAAGTCGCCGGCAAAAGCGGTCCAGTCATAATAAATCGAGCGCAATTCCTCATCCAGCAGTGAAAGCGCCTTGGCCTTGATCGCGTCCGGGATCCCGAAATAGGCTTCCGCGATGGACCCGGTGATCGCCGCGAGGGTATCGCTGTCGCCGCCCAGGGAGACGGCCGTCCGGATCGCGTCCTCAAATGACTCCGCCTCCAGAAAAGCAACGATTGCCTGAGGCACGGTCTCCTGACAGGTCTCGTTGAACGAATAGGTGTCCCGGATCCCGTCACAGGTGAAAACAAGCGAAGGATAATATCGAAGCATCTGCGCGCGGATCTCATGCTTAAAATAA